>NZ_FOXB01000009.1 GCF_900115615.1 Hydrogenimonas thermophila
TTTCTAAAAGCCGTCTCTAATTCATCTTTATCTACTATCTCAAAAAAATCATATAATCTTGATCTCCCAGGTATTCGTATAAACTCTACTCCTAGTAATTTTTTTATCTCCTTCCTTTTAGCATTTGCTTTCATCCATTTATATACCTCTATTGGATTCTTTGCTCCCATTAATATAGCTATTATCGATAAAAACATTATTACCGGCAAACTATACTGTCTCCCCTGTGGTCTTGCCTGTTCTGATATATGCTCTTTTAAAATTTTCAATAATTCTGGCTCCATTTTTTCTCCCGATATAAATATACTTTTTTGGCTTTATAGCAAAAAGTATTCCTTAGTATCGGAATGGGCTATATGATATATCCTTTTAATATAAGTTTTTATTTAAAAAGATTTTTAAATTTATATTTTTTTAAATTTTTTCAATCTTTCACTATTACTTATTTTTGGCTTAATAATTTGTTTTTTTCTTTTGCTATTCGCACTAATTATGTCATTGTTTTTACCTACTAAATAGTCTAAAGTCTCTTTTCTAGGTAATGGCTCATTTGTATTCATTGTTACAACACATTTTATACATCCATTTAAACACTCTTCATTATGCTTTTCATCAATAAATAATCTTTCTTTAGTTTTTTCTATCCAAGTATTCCATCGATTTTTTGCTAAGTCATACACGTAACCAACACCACCAGATTGATTATCATAAAACATTAAAACATATTTACCATCTATCTCTTGTACTAATGAAGCTATCTCTCTTTCATCAATTCCTAACTCATCAACTCCACTTAGTTTCATAGCATTTGCTAATGTTTGAGCTATTTTAATATCTGTAATCTCTCTTTTAGGAACTATTATAATTGCATCAGTTATCATTTTTGCCATTAAGTTATAATTTCTCCAGATAGTTGGATGGCTTTCAAGGCATCTATTCAAATCTGACTCACTGTAAATAGAAGCATGTTTTTTAAACGATGTTGGCAATTTATCATAACTTCCTTTATTTACCTGTCCATTTTCAGACTCTGCATATCCACACTTTGTACAAATTGCAAATCCATATCCTTTTTCACCTTTATTTATTCCATAAATTGATGTTTTTTCTTTATAAACAATTTTAAAATCATCATATTCAAAAACAATATCATTCTTTGAGGTTGAATATATTTCACTATGTATTTCAACTCTTCCTATTTTTTTAGGACTTGCAATTTTAAATGACAATTTATCTGAAGCAGCAGTAATATAACCATTTTTAGGTATCAAATAATTTGCTGGTTTAACACTTGCCTCACATCCATCCATTTTACATTTATGAACGATATATTGAGATGTAAAAAAATGACCTTTACTACATATATAAATAAATCCATTTTCTCCAAATGCTTCATCTAAATTTTCTCCAGTAAAATGTTTTGAAATCCCTTTTGATTCAATCAGTTTTCCTCCAGCTAATATTTTTGAACCTGGAACATATTCAGATAAAGCTATAAAACTTCCCCTTGATAATTCAAATTCATCTTTTTCATCTCTTCCTTGATTAATAACTTGAAGTGATTTTACATCTATAGGAAAACCATACTTTGGTAAAATTTGAGCATTAGAAAATACTTCAATCAAACTCATGCCATGCTTTTGTTTAATATTGTATCTAATTGCATTTTTATGGCTTACTACTGTTGTACTGTTCCAATCATTAAAGAGTTCTTTTACATCATTAATATATTTATCACATATTTCTTGAATATTCTTTTTAAACTCTCTTAGTAGTTCATAATAATCAAAATCTTGTTTTGTATATGCAAAAATTTCTCTAAAAAAGTTTTTGTCCTCTTCTGAAATTTTATAAGTTTTCAAAAAAAGAATAAACTTCTTATAAATTGACTCTTCCTCTATTTCAAAATCAAATTTTGAGTAAGAATTATCAGTAAATTTTGGAATTTCCAAAATGCCTACAAAAACTCCCATCTTATTAAAAGAATTAACTAAATTATTTCGACTGTCAAAATAAGATTCATAAAACTTTGAGAATATAAAAGAGTTAAAATGCCTAATTACCACTTTCTCTTTTTCAAGAGAAATTGTTAACTTTTTAAGTGGTTTTTCCATATAAAACTTAAAATTTCTAAAAGCATTTTGGTCAAAATGTCTTGTTTTTGCATAAGTCAAAGTAATTGACGAACCATCTGTTCTTCTTCCTGTACGTCCTGAACGTTGAATATAATTTGCTTTATTTGGCGGAATATTTGCCATTAATACACCACTTAAACCACCAATATCAATACCAACTTCAAGGGTTGTTGTAGCAGATAAAATATTTCTTTTCCCTTGAATAAAGAGATTTTGTAATCTTCTATTTTCCTTTTGAGAGAGTTGAGCAGAGTGTTCTTCTGCCCAAAGTCCCATACTTAATTCTTTTGTTCCTTTAAGATACATATTTCTATATCTTGAAAAATAAGGATCTCTATTTAAATCATCTTGAGATACTTTTTTTAGATTGACAATACTATTTTTTTCAGGAACTATATTGTTTACCGCATTTTGCCAAATTGTTTTATTTATGGTATTTAAATAGAGTGTACTTGGTATTGTTAAGCCTAATTCATAGAATACAATTCTAAAAGCATCTACTACTCTATCATCATCAGATTGAACTTCTTTATATTCAAGCCATTGTATATCTGCTCTTTTTGAAGCTACTAAAAATGTTTCATAGATTGCTTCTAAAAAAATATGAATATTTTCATCGGTATCCGCCAAATTGAAACTTCTAAGAATAAAAGCTACAAATCTATATAAAAAACTTTGATTAGTTACTTTTAAATTATAAAGCTTTTTACCTTTTGCATTATATGTGATATATTGACCAAGACCTATTTTTGAAAATTTATCTTTAATTTCATCAAAATATACTTGTTCTGCTGTAATTGCTTTTAAATCTCTAAAGATATATAAAAATATATTTAAAATCTCTAGTTTTATTTTCTCAAAATTATCATATTTATCATCAATAAATATATATTTGAATTTATCAGATAACTCTATTGACTTTATAGCAGGATATATAAATTTTATCAATCCCAAACTTTCTAAGTTAATATCTTTGATATTTGGAGTAATAAGAGACTCTACTACTCTTGAGTAAATATTTCTTTTGATAGCTTCTAAATTTTTCTCATAAGCTAATTGTTCTCTTTCATCATAAGATTGTCTCCTCATTCTTTCCTTATCAAAAAATTCTCCAAGTAACTTATGATTTTTTATTTCATGAATTAAATCAGGTATTGTTATAGCAGAGTCCATTTTTGAAAGTTCAATTTTTAAACTATTTATCTTTTCTATCACTTTTTCTCTAATCTTAGGATTTTCTATACCTTTTAATTTTTTTTCATTTTCTAAAATTTCATTTTGATAATACTCTTTTAATTCGTTATTTTCATTTTCTAAAATTTTATTTTGAATCGTTTCAACTATAATTCTTCGAAAAAGTTGAAGCTCATGTTGGTATGTTAAAAGAGAACCAAGCCTTGCTGCTTCACTTCTACTATCAGAAAAAATTAAAAGTCTTCTTCCCTGAGCTGGTAAAAATCTATTAATCTCTTTATCTATTTTAGGCATATTAACAAGCATTGTTTCAGCAACTAAAGGAAGTAAAAACTGATCACTCAAACCGATAGGAATAAAATTATCATTAGAACACGTTGGACAGACTGAATGAATATAAAATTTGTTATTATAGTCATGTTCAGAGCATTCTTTTCCATCTTTGTTTATATAAATTGATTTTGAAGACTCTTTAAAACTTAAAAAATAGCTATCTTCATTATCAAACTCATTTGATATAAACCTTTTAAGATGTAGTTGATCTTTATCATCAAATTTTCCATAAAAAAAGTGTTCACCACATTCAGAACATTTTACAAGATTTAAAGTAGGTCTCTTGCAAGTTGTACAGTTATAAAAAATCCCATGATGAATTTTTCCTATTCCTTCAATCTTTGAATCTGGACATTTTGGATTGGAACATATAGAAAAACCTTGTAAGCTTCTAACTTGTAAATGTAACTTGTGAGGGAGTAGCGGAAGTTCATTATCATTTTGTCTTGCTTTTGCTCCAATTGTAAAAATATTTAAAAGAGTTTGAGAATCAATAGAGTCAGAAATAATTCTTTGCAGTTTATTAAATTCAATAATATCAATATCATTTTCTTCTTCTGGTTTTGACAATATTTTTAAAATTTTAGGAAATATTTTGTAGTTTTTAAATTTATTATATAAATCAAGATTATTTTTTGTTATTAAATTTGAAATGTCTTTAAAATCTTCTATTTCATTATCAACATTTATATCTTTATCAATTTCTTTAAACTCTTTTTCACCACGAACATTTATAATTTTGTATTTACTTTTATTAAAAAATTTACTAAAGAAATCTTGTTGCTCTTCTTTATTATCTGAAATTGTTGCTGTTGTAGCAATATATAAAACCTTTGAATTATTAATTTTTGCTTTTGTAATCACTCTTCTTAGTAAAAGTGAAACTTCTGCGGCAAGAGTTCCAGTATATAGATGAGCTTCATCTACAATTATAGTTCTTAGTGCATTGCCTATTAAAGGATAATCATTTGGTCTTGCTAATATATATTCAAGCATAGAATAATTCGTAATCATTATATCTGGAGGATTTTTCCAAGCTTCCTCTCTTGTTTTTACAAAGCATTTATCATTAAATTCATCTGTTGCATATTTTTCTTTTTTTGGTGTTTCACTATTGTAAAAAAACATTCTAATTTTTGATTGCCCTTTTAGATATGAAAACAGTCTTTTATTTTGATCTGCAACTAAAGCATTCATTGGATATAAAATAATTACTCTTACACCTGTTTCTCCCTTTCTTCTTGGGTTTGATATTAAATCATTAAGCATTGGTAGTAAAAAGGATTCTGTCTTTCCTGAACCAGTCGGTGCAGTAATAACAATAGCTGGTTTGTTATTTTCATCCATATCACTTACAATCTTTAAAGTCTCATATTGATGTTTATATGGATAAAAATTAGGATCAAAGATTTTATTTAAGTCAAGAAGTTTCAAGAATTTTTTATTCAAAAATGGTATATTGTTTAAAGTTTGAGTATGCTTTTTTGCAGGGAATGCACCCTCAACTAAAATTTCTGAAATTAATCCATCCTCTGATTTTATAACTTCATTTAATTTATTTTGCAATTCACTATCTCTAATATCTATACTACTTAAAGCAACTTCTTCTAGCCTTTCCCTTAAATTTTCTGCTAATTCTATAGCATTTAAATAGTCAGCCATTTAATCTCTCCAATGCTTTTTTTAAATAGTATTTTCCATTTATATAATGCATAGCAATTTTTAAACTATGTTCTTTAATCTCTTTTAAAGTTGTTATTCTAAATAAATTGTCAATAATCTCTTTAATAAATTTTTCATCCCTTTCACCATTTAACTCAACTCTCATAGATACTAGATAATTATAAAAATAATTTATCAATTTATTTGAGTTTGATGCTTGTAGAAGTTTAAATAATACAATTGGTGTATCAATCATAAAATTTTCTTTTCTATTAAGAACAATTTCATTAAGTATCTTAATAGATTTTTCGGTATCAAACTTAAATGAAAACAAAGTATGATCTATTAAGTTTTTATATTTTGAAAAGTTTAATTTAAGCATATCTCCATTTATATTTATTTGTTCACTATAAAATTCTGAAAAAAATTCTTTTAAATTAGTATCAATGCCTTTTCTTAGAAAATTTGTAAAAGAGTCTTTTGATAAAAATATATAATTTGACAATAATAAATTTTTTATTACTTCAAAGTTTCTATAATCATCAAAATTATTTAAAAACTTTGAATCATATGTACTATCTATTATATTATTTTCATGTATCAGTAGAGCAGAGATTAACTTATTATCAAATCTAAATTTATTATCTGTAAATTCTAAATCTTTAACCAAATATCTATGATATTGAAACTCTTGATCTAATAGTATTAATTTTGAATTTTGTGGAATATTTTTACGTATAAAAATTTCATTTAAATTTGTATCTGATAAAGATATATATTCATCAGAATTTTTATAATAAAAAATACTATTATTAAGAGTATAAAATTTATCACTTGAAATAAAAATTGTTTCTCCAAATCCATCTAAACTATTAAATTTAAATATTCTATTTGGTTTAATACTTTGATAAAAGTTTGATTTACTTTTAACATAAAACTTTTCACTTTTACTAAAATCGCTTAAATAGTACTTATATTCAAGAATATCATATTTAGTCAGAAAAGATGATCTATCTACAATCTCACACTCATATCTTCTATCAGTAAAAACTTTAAAAAGCTGATATTTTTTATATTTATTATAATTTTCAATGAAATTGCAATTTAAAACTTTTTTAAATACTCTGCCTTTATATTTTAAAAATATTGTATGTTTTGGAAATACAACCATTTCCGGATGTAGTTTTACTTTAATTGTATTATTTTGAATATCACTAAAATCAGCATAACCAACAGAGTATGACCACTTTATTACTTTACATTCATCTGGCAAATCTGATAACGATATTTCTTCTGTATCAGAATTGAAATGCATTACTTTTAGTTCAAATATATACTCTTTATCAATAACAAATGAGTCAAATGAGTAATCTGTTTTAGCACAAGTATATAATACTAAATTATCAATAAAATCAGGTTTTTCAATATATGTTTTAAAATTTAACTCAAATAATACTTCATTATCATATATTATTTTACAGTCATCTTTATATCCTACAAATGGAACTAAAGTAGCATACCCTTCAAAATATTCTCTTTGATTATCTATATTAAAATTGCAGTCCAAATCTGAATCAATTAAAATGTGATATTTTTTAGAAGCATTTAATTTTTTAAATATATTTTGACAAATATTACCATCTTCATCAAATAAAATCATCTGTTCACTAAAATCAAATAGTGTAATCTCTGTAGCATATACTACATCACTATCTTCATTTCTAACTTCCAAATCTATCTGATTAATTTTGGGATTTGAAATTATAATTGGAGATTCTAGTATTAATTCTTTTGAATTGTTTGCAATTAAAATACCTTTATATTCATCATCAATATAAATTTCATATCTAAAACCACTCAAATTAAGTGAATAGAGATCTTGTGCATTAATAGTAAAATTAAGACCATCATATGAATAATTAATCTTTTCAAGATAAAAGATTGGCAAATCTTCATCTTGTGTTATCATCAATTGCTTTTTAACTCTTTGTTTAGCTGCTTTTAATAACTCATCTAAATTTAGATGTTTAAACCAGATATTTTGATTTAAAATATTTTTGACTTGCTCTTTTGATAAAATATTATCTCTATATCTTCTTAAAACTCTCCATCCATCACTAAACTCTTTTGAAAAATTTAGTGAATCTACATTTAAAAGTTCTGAAATTACTATAAGCAGATTATAATTTGAGAGCCATAACTTTAAATTATCAATACTATTATTTAATAGTCCAATTTGTAATAATATTGTATTTCTAAGATATTGATGCTCATCTCTGTTTTCAAAATCATTTCTTAGATTAAACTCTTTTGTTGCTAATTCTATAGATTCTTTTAAAAAATTATTTGGATTTTTTCTCGATATAAAATAAGTATCAAGAAAAAAAGTAGTTGTTCTTGCATATTTTTCTAAATCTTCAATAATTATATTCCAAAGTGAAGAATAACTTAACTTATGTTTTAACCTATATGTTACATAAATCAAAAATATTAATCCTACAAATGCTTTCCTATTTTGTGATAATTTTTCAGGTCTTTCTCTAAAATGAAACAAAATTTCTTCAATAAAATCAATATCATTTTCACTTAAATTTAATTCTATAATAGATTTAGTATTTTTGTTCTCATAAAAAAAATCAACAATCCTACTAACAACCTCATTATTATATTTCTTTAAAATTTCTTGTTTATTTATCATTTTACACCTCTCGCAAACTCCTCATCAATGAAGATCTCACAATACTCTTCACCATCTTGTACGATTATAATATTTTGACCCGTTGGAAGATAGATCGCTCTTTTCAATGTATTTCCTAAATTTAAAATAAACTGTAAATATCATATAAATAATCTATTTAATTGTTTATTAACTAATAGTAATTAATTTTTGATAAAAACAATGTTAAGTAAAAGTCACTTTATAATTCACACCAATCTTATAAAATGAAAGATTTTTATATCTATTAAATATTATTTAAATATTTAATAGATATACTATAGATATATGTTTAATATATCTTAGATAAAGGGTTATCTTGATTCTAACACTCTCACATCAAAAAGGTGGCGTAGGAAAATCTACAATAGCTTGGAATCTTGCTTTTGAGCTTAGCAAGAATATTGATGTAAAAGTTATTGACCTTGATATTCAACAATCTTTGAGTGTTGCAAATGATATAAGGGTTAATAGTGGTTTGCCAAGTATGCCAATTGAAAAAATTGAATCACCTGATAGGCTTACTAAACTTATTCAAAATGATACAGATGATCAGTTAATTATTATCGATTCAGGAGGTTTTGACAGCTCTTTTAACCGTATAGCTATCGTTGCATCTGATATGATCATAACACCTATTTCAGATAAACCTTTTGATCTTATGGGATTAAAAAAGTATGAAGAGATACTGCAAACTCTATCAGATATACAAAAAGAGACTATACAGTCTCATGTAATATTTAATAGCATCAATCCATCAATGAGAAGATTTGAAGAATTAATAGAATTTGTAGAGAGTTCCAAACATTTCAAACCATTAAAAACAATACTGCGTCAAAGAGTTGATTATGCAAACTCCATAGGCTCTGGTAAAACTGTATGCGAATACAAGCCAGCATCAAAAGCTGCTCAAGAAATACTTGCTCTTGCCAAAGAAGTAAAAGAGCTATTGAATATATTTTAAATATCAAAAAGATATACTATAGATATATAAAGGATATGTTATGGCAAAAAAAGATTTTTTAAAAAATATCGATCAAGTAACATCTTCAGCTGCTCTAGATGAGCAAAAGAAGTCTTTAGAAAAACCTCAAAAGAAGAAAAAACTAATCTCATTACCAGTTGAGTGGGAAGAGAAAATCAAAGCATATTATGGTGGTTCAGTAAATTCTTATATTCTTATAGCTATTCAAGAGAGGATGCAAAAGGATGGGCTTTTGTAAAGATAAAAAATAGTGTTACATTGTAACGATATATTAAATCAGTTGTTTATGGAAACGATAATGCCAGGTCGGAAAATCCAACCTTTTAACATCAATAAACTTATGTTACTATTATTAGAAACAAAAGCACTATAACTAACAACATTATAGGGTTTAGTCTCGGCAAAAAAAAGCCCGTGGGAGCTACCCACAGGCTTTGCCGGGCCATTAACCCCATAAGGTTGTTAGTCAATATAATTATATCATTTTTCAAAGTCTTTTTCATCCTACAACTATGAAAAGTAACTATTAGAAAAAACTGTAAAGTAAAAACATAATTAGTGTGTTTTTTGCTATATGACTTTACAAAAGTGGATTGCTATGACAGCCGACAAGATCAAAACAAATGTTTACCTTGATAAAGAACTCAAAGAAGAATGATCTGTTAACCCTTTTTTAGGCTTTAGATAGCTTTAAAGATATATTAATCAAGCTTTAAAATAGTCCCTAAATGATCTTTTGCCTTTTTTATACTCATTATGTCCAATATGGTACATAATGCCTAAAATTGTAAAGATGGTTAATGGCAAAAAACCTAATATATCCTGCATTTCCAATCCTTTTTTAATATCAACAATTCTATACAATTAAAGGTCACAATGACCCTCTTTTTTGTTTTTATCGTCAATGCTTTTGCCAATCGCTAAAATTGAACCAATTAAAGCAATTATCCCTAAAATAATATTTGCTTCCATTACATTCTCCTTTGGAATATAACAGCTACCTTGCACTATTTGAATATCTTGACAATCCATTCTCATAGCGATATTTTCCAATTGCTATGATTGCAACGATTAGTGTAAAAGTTCCAAGTATTAAATTAAACACTTTTTAGCCTTTCTTTTTTATCTAATATAAGCTCCAGCCAATGTCCTATTGTACCAAAAAGTAGTACATTCATTGATAAGGTATTGTAAATTAAATACTGATAAATACCAGCTCTCAAGATATGATACTAATTACAAAAGTCTACTAAGAAAAAATGAAATTTTAACTAATTGACTACAACTATAAAAGATAATATAATAACAATAACTACTAAGAAGGTAAAAAATGGAAGAGATAAAAGCGCTGTTATTACTTATTTTTGCAATAGGTTTGCTATATGGTTCAATGCAAAAAAAGCATAAAAGAGGTAATAAAAAAATAGAAAATACTCTCCATTAAACTACCTGTTCACTACTTTAGTTTTCCCTTCCAAACGTTTTTAATACGCTTTTTATGCTGCAATCTATCTATACAGATAATAGAACATACAACCACACCAAAAACTGCTATACCTATAACTATTTCAGAAACTGTCATTGGCTAATTTACCTAACTATTAAGTCCAATAAATGAGCCTATGCCAAGTCCTGTTAAAATAATTGCAGTAAACCATTTAATTGGATCCTTATTAACTGCATTTTCGAACCATTCTATAAATTTCATTACAGATTCAACCATTTTTCTTTCCAAATAGCTTATGGACTTTTTTAATTACTCTTCTACTAAGTTATTAACATACTCATCTATTATTACATTTGCATTATTACCCACAGATAATAGACAATAACTTGGTGCCCAAAAGTATGACTTATCGAAGTAATACTTTTTTACATCTTCTTTAAACTCTTTTCTAATAAGCCTACTGCTTACCGTTTTAAAATTGTTTACAAGCTTTGAGAGTTGTACCTGCGGTTGTGTTTCAAATGCTATATGTACATAGTTAGGTTTAAACTCAATATTGGTAATTTCACACTTCCAAGCCTCTTCAAATATCTCTTTTGCGATTTCCTGCAATCTTTTTGCAATCTCTTCATTGATTACATCTCTTTTAAACTTAGAAACTACAACTAAATGATACTTTAGTCTAAATATAGCGTGTCTATTCTTTTTATATAGGGTTTTATCCATTCTTTTACCTTCTTGACAACTGATACTTAGTTGTATTACAATACAACAGAAAGAGATAAAAGTCAATAGACAAAAAGGAGCATAAGATGGCAAACATTATCTATAGAACCAATGGATATGTTGTAGAGTTTGAGATTAGTGAGCCAATCTCTTACAATAAAAGCGAAAGATTTCAAGGTATGTATAAAATGCTAAAGAGTCTTGGCAAGACTGAAATCATCTCTCCAAAACTTGCACAAGCTCTTGAAGATGCAGGTTTGCTTGATCAGTTCCTTTTTGACTTGGAGAGATTTAGTAATGGCGATTGTGACTGTTTCTATATCATTAATGACGAGCATCAAAGAAAAAGAGTTATCGATCTTGAAAGTGATGAAAAGTTTGAAGTGTATGCTCAAAATAAATTTGGATATGTACTTAGAAATGAAGATGGCCCACAAGCGTTTGTAGATAAAGATATGTTTAGAAAGTGTTTTGCAGTTTTGAAAGGTTAAATTGCAATTTTGATATTTTTTTATATCAAATTGCAATGAATATACTAAAATAGAAAAATCTAAGCAAAGGATGGTCAATGACAATTATTAAAGCAGTTTACAACTATTGCGACTATTTTTACAGTTTTGAACTTAAGAGTAATATAGACAATTGTAACGGTGATCTGAATAGAATGTTGGCATTTAGAGAAATCGGCGAACTAAAGCTAACTGATCTATCAAAAGAGTTCGTGGACTCATTAATAAAAGATGGAATCTTAATCCACTTTACTCAAGACTTAGAGAGATTGAGAAATGGTACTAATGACTCTTTCTATTTAATAAATCAGTATAAAAAGGTAGTAGTAGATAGAAATACAGGTGAAGAGTATATTGTATATGCATCTAACAATAGAGCTCACGTACTTTGTAGAAAAAAGGATAATGCATACGAAACTATAGTAACACCGCTAGTTTTAGCTTTAAACTATAAGGATCCTAATGAAAAAGTGCAAAAGATTGATTATGAATACTACCAGAATATGATAGATTTTTATGACTAAAAGTACTTATCTAGCCACTTTTTAAAAGCGCTATCATCTTGATGCAAATCAGCAAAAAGGATAAAAGCCAGAACCGCTACAAACATAGCTGATGCTTTGTACTCTTGCATAGAATACATTCCGGTAATGAGTAGCACCAGGACAAAAACAAAAAGGTATTTTATGTACTTTTCCATTTTATCTCTTTCTTTTGGTAAATTTAGAACTTAGTCTTTTTTATGCAATAGTCGATAAAGCTCACTATTTGGGTTATCTTTTTCGGTGAAATAGTAAGCAAATCCGGCGAATATCAAGCCTGTAATGATTTTTATCATTTTTACTTCCATATATTTGTACAAAAATTTGAAAAACAACATCAATATTTAATGATTTTTTCTTCTACTTCCCTGATATTGTAGCAAAAATTTAATAATTTTAAACTGCTTTTTAGCTTAATAATCAAGCATATTAATAATACATTGACTACGACATAATGATGGCAAAAGGATGAGTAATTGAAGAGATAAAGGCATTAATTTTACTTATTTTGTAGATCATTATAGCACTTTTATATAAAGCCTTTGAGCTTTAAAAATGCTATTAAAACTCAAAGGCAAAATTGTCAGTCTATATTATTTAACCTAATTCTTCCCAATATGAGAAATCTTCACTCTTTATATGTATAGAGTGTGATATATGCTTACAAGAAGTTATATCAACTGCAAACAAAGCTTTCTGACCATTATTATCCATATTAAAAGCTGTATAATCATTATAAAAAGCTACACAAAATGACTCCCAGCTCATCAATGGATTATTAGGTAGCTCTTTTGCTACAAAGCCGGCTGGTGTAATTTTTTTTATTATGAAATTTACAATATCATACGATTTGTCCAATAGTTCATCTGCAAGCTCTTTATTATCATCATCAATGGCTTCATCAAATTTTTGTCCAAGCACCTTAAGTTGATGCAACTCATCTTTAACACATTCAATAGTTATCGACTTAACTATTTTCTTAATTTCAGTTTGTGTCATATTCCAATCCTCCTTTTGTTTTTATTAGATATATATACATATTTTGCACTCTTGTAAGAAAGTTAAACAAATTAAGAGATTGGAATTTTTTTTAAGTAGAATAATTTTGTAGTAAGTGTTTAAAATATTTGTAACCCAAATTGCTAGTTAATCAATAACATTTGCTTCTCTTCATCAAGCTTCAAAAAGCAGTCAATGCTGTAAGCGACAAGAAAGAGTTTAAGTTTTGTAAGAAAACCACCTATGGATGTTGCCTTGATTACTTTACCAAACTTGGCTGTTATCATAGAGAAGGCTGTTTCAACGCCTTTTCTAATTTTTCGTTTAATGAAATAATCATCATCATATTGCATACGTTTCTTAAATATTGGTGAAAGCTTGATATTCAATTTTTTTAGAAACTCTTCAAGCTTACTAGAGATATATCCTTTATCTCCTATGGCAATTGATCCTTTTGGTAGATGAGAAAGTAGTCCATAAGCTGCTGTAACATCATGCATTGATCCTTCAGAAATAAAGAAGTAAACAGGTGATTTATCTGTAGTAACAACCATATGAACTTTAAAACCATAAAAGAATCGACACTTAGAAGCATTAAAACCTTTAAAATCTGGATTATTCCATAGCTGACACCGTTTTTCTCTAGTGATATTGCATAACTCTACTGGAAAGGAATCAACAGAGTAGATATTTGTTCCTTCAAGTTTGATAAATAGTTTACCTAGCCAAGAAAAGAGTTTTTCAATTATCTGCTCTAAACGATTAAGCCGTCTAATAAAGCGTGAATATTCAGGTATCTTAACAAAATTAAGCATTTGACAGTACTTGTGTGCTTTGCGATAATTTCCATTGAAATCACTGACTGCAAGATATCCAACCAAAAGTATCTCACTATTGGATACTTCTGCTCTAATATCATCTTTGATCCCATTTACTTTTAGATATTCATCTATTAAACAATAAACTGTTATAATTCTTTGCTCCATAAATTGCCCCCAAGCTTTTTATGGAGTACTCAAGCAAACTTTAATCCTTCTTTGAAACTAGCAATTTGGGTTATTTGTAAGATAATATTACACATAGGGAACAAGGACAGGTAATCACGTCAAGTGCATTAAATAACAAAAAATACATTATTTTTAGTAGCTCAAATTGTTGTTTTTTACTATAATTATAATTTTATACTGGATAAGTGTGATAAGTCGGATAAGTCCTATTTTAGGGATTTTTATAAGTTAGATAGTTGCGGACAAGTGCGGATAAGTGCCACACTTGATATTCATAATATTTATGTTTTACAGTGTCCAAAATCGTGCCTATTTTTTCGCTTAAAATACAAGTTTTAGATAAAGTTATTTATTGTATTTCCCTATTTTTAGGCATTTTTCTTTGTAATATAGAATAAAAAAGTCTTCATAATATACTCTGATCTTCATTACACTTCAACCTCTTCTACTATATCTAATCCAAACCCTCCAAGACCTACAAACTCTTTTCCTTTGTTTGAAACAAGCAATTTAATATTTTTGATGCCAAGTTCAGTCAAAATTTGTGCTCCAATACCATACTCTTTCATAGAATCAGATGCATTTGTATCTGCACTATCTAAAAATACAACTACTCCACCATTTTGTTTAAGGTAATTTATTGAGTTAGTCAATTGTTTATATCTTGATGAGTGCATTAAAAGGTCAACATCTCTACCTATATTATGAAACTTTACATACTCAGTTTCATGTAGCTTGTAAAAAACAATAGCATAGTGACATCTTCCTTGATGATCTTTAAAACTTTTTTTTTCTACTTTAGTATCAAAAAACTCTATCTCTTCTTCATTAATTAATTGAACCAATCTTTCATTACGAAGTCTGTATTCAACCAAATCAGATATATAGACAGTATTTAGATTATGTTTCTTTGCAAAAACTTCAAGATCATCACGCCGAGCCATTTGACCATCATCTCTCATTATTTCACAAATCACAGCACTTGGTGCAAGTCCGGCTAGTTTACAAATATCTACAGACCCTTCAGTATGTCCTGTACGTACTAAAACTCCTCCATCTTTAGCAATAAGAGGAAAAATATGTCCAGGACGTACAAGATCATTAGGTGAACTTAAAGGTGAAGCCAGTAATTTAATAGTCATATCTCTCTCATAAGCTGAAATACCTGTTGTTGCATCTTTTGCATCAACTGATACTGTAAATGCAGTTTCATGCTGAGAATCATTATGTTGAACCATTGGCTGGAGCTTTAATCGATCTGCAATATCTTTAGATATAGCAACACAAATAAGCCCTTTTGCCTCTGAAGCCATAAAGTTAACTTTTTGTGGAGTAGAAAAAGTAGCTGCATATACAAGATCACCTTCATTTTCTCTATCTTCATCATCTATCATTACAACCATTTTGCCCTGTTTTATATCTTCTATAGCCTGTTGAACTCTTTGAAATGGCATTTTTATCCTCTTTTTTGAAAATTTAAAAAATTATAGCGAAAAACTCTTGACAATGAAACTTTTTTGCACTATAATTCTGCCAACAAAAAGCAATGAGCTTCAAGAAACCGATTGGGGTATCGCCAAGCGGTAAGGCAGCAGGTTTTGGTCCTGCCATTCGGGGGTTCGAATCCCTCTACCCCATCCACTTTTTCTTCAATCGCGGGATAGAGCAGTTTGGTAGCTCGTCGGGCTCATAACCCGAAGGTCGGGGGTTCAAATCCCTCTCCCGCAACCAATCAAAACTTCATAAACGATATTCTTTTAAGCACCTATTCAACTCATTAGTACGATTTTAAGTCGCCAATTCAACCCATCAGTACAATCGCCAACATAATAAGTTTCAGTTTCAACTTGATTCATCAAGTTTTATCAGTTTACTTGTAATTCCCATTCAATAATTTATATTATTTATATAAAAAAACCTATTTTAAAAGTAAAATTTACTATTTTTACAGCATTTAAGTTTCAATTTAATCAGTAGGGATTATAATCAAGTGAACTATAAGTTTAAGGAGAAAAATATGGCAAGAGTAGTTGTTTTAGGGGGTGGAGTATCAG
Organism: Hydrogenimonas thermophila; assembly: GCF_900115615.1. Taxonomy (NCBI): domain Bacteria; kingdom Pseudomonadati; phylum Campylobacterota; class Epsilonproteobacteria; order Campylobacterales; family Hydrogenimonadaceae; genus Hydrogenimonas; species Hydrogenimonas thermophila. The sequence continues at coordinate 16,310 of NZ_FOXB01000009.1, forward strand.
GTCATACTGCAGCTACATTTCTAAAAGATTGGTTGGGTAGCAACCATGAAGTAGTTGTAGTAACACCAAACAGTAAATGGAACTGGATTCCATCCAACATATGGGTTGGTGTTGGAAAAATGAAAAAAGAAGATGTTGTTTTTGATCTTGGACCTGTATATGCAAAAGCTGGAATTGACTACAGACAAGCAAAAGCTATCTCTATTCATCCTGAAGGAAGTAGTGAAAGTGATTCTCCATTTGTAACTATAGAGTACACTGGTCAAAACAAAGAAGGTGAAAAAGAAGAAATTACTTACGACTATTTAATTAATGCAACTGGTCCTAAACTAAACTTTGCTGCTACGGAAGGACTTGGACCACATGGAGGTCATACTGTATCTGTTTGTACTGCTGATCATGCTGTTCATGCAAATGAAGAGTTGCAAAAATGTATTGCAAAAATGAAAGCTGGTGAAGAGCAAACTTTTGTTATAGGTACAGGGCATGGAATGTGTACATGTCAAGGTGCAGCATTTGAGTATATATTTAATATAGATTATGAGCTTCGTGCTGCTGGAGTACGCGATAAAGCAAAATTGGTTTGGTTGACAAACGAGTCATTCCTTGGCGACTTTGGTATGGGTGGAATGCATATAAAACGAGGTGGTTACATTGCTTCTAGTAAAATTTTTGCTGAATCTCTATATGCTGAGCACAATATAGAGTGGATTTTAGGTACACATGTTACTAAAATTGAAGAAGGAAAAATATATTACGAAACACTAACTGGTGAAACTGGTGAGCAAGAATTTGACTTTTCAATGCTAATTCCTCCATTTGGTGGTGTTGGTTTAAAAGCATACGATAAAGAAGGTACAGATATAACTGATAAAGTATTTGCACCAAATGGCTTTATGAAAGTAGATGCTGATTATACTCCAAAACCATATGAAGAGTGGAAAGCATCTGACTGGCCAAAAACTCTTCAAAATCCAGACTATAAAAACATGTTTGCAGTAGGTATTGCTTTTGCACCTCCTCATTTAATGTCTAAACCTATGAAAAATCCAAATGGAACACCAATTAACCCAACTCCTCCTAGAACAGGTATGCCTTCTGCAATGATGGGTAAGGCTGTAGCTGGTACAGTAAGAGATATGATTCTTGAGGGTGCTAAAGAACCAACTCACACTGCAAGTATGGCTGAAATGGGTGCAGCTTGTGTTGCATCAGCAGGTAGTAGTTTGATCAATGGTAAAGCAGTATCTATGACTGTTTACCCTATTGTTCCAGACTATGAAAAATATCCTGGAGTAGGACGTGATTTAGAGTATACAACTGGAGAGATTGGTCTTGCAGGACACTGGATCAAATATCTGTTACACTATGCATTCTTGTGGAAAGCACAGCTTAAACCAGGTTGGAAGATAATTCCAGAATAAAAAATAAAATAGAAAGGATATTAAAATGGCAAATGAGCACATTCAACATCTAGACCCTTATAGTCCACAATCAGGAACAATGATTCCAGGAGGCTTGGTAAAGTTTCTTAGAACGAATATTATATATCAAATTATTCGTTTTCTTGTAATCAATATAAGAATGACAAAATTGATTCTTAAATCTCACCACTAATCAAAATCAATCAAAGGTGCCTTGTGGCTCCTTTGATGCTTACTTCTAATTTAATATCTCTACATTTCTTTTAGTTAAGTAATACTACAATGATTGAATGAAAAAAATAATCTTTATAATATTTTTACTGCAACTATATTTAATTGCAGAAAAAGGAATTGTAATGTCAAAAAATTATGAGAAAGCTACATTAGGTGGTGGATGTTTCTGGTGCCTTGAAGCTGTTTTTGAAAATGTTAAAGGTGTTGAAGATGTAGTAAGCGGCTATGCTGGCGGTCATATTAATAATCCAACTTATGAAGCAGTATGTTCTGGAACTACTGGTCATGCAGAGGTTGTTCAAATTACTTATGATCCAACTATTATAAGCTTTAAAGATATTCTTGAAATCTTTTGGAAAATACATGATCCTACAACACTCAACCGCCAAGGTGCAGATGTAGGAACACAGTACCGTTCTGTTATCTTTTATCATGATGAAAAGCAAAAAGAGATAGCTGAAGAGAGTAAAGCAGAAGCACAAAAAAACTTTACATCACCAATAGTTACTGAAATCTCTCCTCTTCAAACTTTTTGGAAAGCGGAAGATTATCATCAAGACTATTTTAAAAATAATCCTAATCAAGGATATTGTCAGGTAGTTGTTGCACCAAAAGTAGAAAAATTTCAAAAAACATTCAAAGAATTAGTAAAGTGAAAGGAGATTACAATGGCTGAAAAAATGATAGAGTTAGAAGTTAAAGTAACAATGGAAGAGATGAAGAAAATTGGAGAGTTTTGCCGTCAAGAGGGAGTTAATTTTTCAGAGTGGATGCGTAAATTAGCACTAAAAGAGATTGAAAACAAAGAGAAAGAAAAAAGAGACTCAAAATCTTAAGAGTCTCTTTTTAGAGTTTAAACTCCATTTCAACTTGTTTGGCAACTAAAAAGCCTTTTGGTGTCAACTCGCCATCAGAAATATACCCTTCATTTTTTAAACTTTTTGCAAGCTTCTTCCCCTCTTTCATTGTAAATAACCGGTTGTTTTCAAGTATAGCCAATATATCACGTAATCCTTCACCCTCTTCTTTTTTAAGCATAGCAAGCAGTATTACTTTCTCTTCAGTACTCATTGAACAGCTCTTTCCTAACTTTTTAAATCGATAAAAGTATAGCACAATACATAAGCTAATACTCTAAAATTTTATAGTTGAATTTTCATTAAAATATTTAAAAAAAAGTGTTGAAGTGCTGACAATAAATAGTCCTAGTCCCCATCCGGCTAACACATCTGACAACCAGTGTACATTCAAATAAACTCTTGAAAAACCTATCAATAAAGGCCATATAAAAATAAAGCTTATAAAAAATTTTTTAACACGACTATTTTTAATATACTCATTAAAAATGATAAAAACAAGAAGTGACAACACAACAGAAAGAGTAGCATGCCAAGATGGAAAAGCATAACTGTTGATATCAAGCAGTCCATTATCAGGACGATTTCGCATTATATAAATTTTAAAAAAATATGTACTTATCGTAGCAGTAACAATTGTAAAAAGATAAAATAGTAAAGCTTTAAACCTTTTTTTATTGATCAAGTATATAGATACAATTATTGAAATAATTAAAACTGATTCTACATTATTTAAATATGTAACTATTATAAATAGTTGATCAAAAAAAGTTGAGTGATACTGAAAAAGTATCTCTGCTGTTTTTTTATCAAAATAAGGTAGTGGGTCATTCGATATAATCAAATACATTGAGACAAAAAGAAGTAATCCCAAAAAGCTTAAAACTTTCAATTATTAATATCTTTCAATATCTTTTTTGTAACATTACGACCAGTTTCAATAACCTCTTCAGCTTTATGAAAATCTATTGTATTACAAACATCCATAGGAATATTGATCATTATATCTGGTGGATACCCACTAATTCTATAACGTGTTAGTGCATCTTGCATTGTATCTAATGTTTTATCCAATACATCCAACATTGAAAATTTTGGTGCAGATACTATTTTTGTATCAGGTCTTGGTTTAGAGATATCCCCATATAAGTTAACGGCTATTGTAACATCAGTATGATCAGCGTTGGTAGGTGCAACAGGAAGAGGATTTAAGGCACCACCATCAATAAGGATCATATTTCCCATTTTTACAGGTGTAAAAATAGAAGGAATTGCAATAGAGGCACGAATAGCTTTAAGCAAATCTCCCTGCTGAAACCACACCTCCTTTTTCTTTACTAAATCTGTTGCTACTGCTGTAAATTTGATAGGAAGGTCTTCAATTTTCTGCTCTCCTATCATAGTAGAAAGCTTCTGAAAAACCTTTTCACCTTCTATAATTCCACCACGAGAAAAAGAGATATCAAGCAAAGTAGCTATATTGATAGCATTAAGTCCTGTTACCCAATTTTTATACTCTTCAAGTTTACCACAAGCATACAATCCGCCAACCAAAGCACCCATTGAAGAACCACTGATCGCTACTATCTCATAACCACTCTTTTCAAGCTCTTCAATTACTCCAATATGAGCATAACCACGAGCACCACCACTACCTAATACCAATGATACTTTTTTCTTCATAATAATTTCATGCTTTCATACCTTTTAAAAACTCTTCAAGAACTACAGATGCACTCTCTTCAAGTTTTTCATCATAATTTATCCAATACTCAATATACCCCATTGTAAATGCATTAAACAGATAAGCAAGTTTCATATAGTTTTTCTCTTTAAGTGGCTCAATTTTGTCAAGCCTTTCAAAAAGTTCAGCTAAAAATTCAAAAATGGGTTTAACTGGATCGTTTTTTTGAGTATTCATTTTAAAAAAGAAGAGTGGATCACCAATAACTGGATCCTCTATAGCTTTTCTTTTAGCTGTAAATACATCAAATTTCAATTTTACATATGTCTCAAGACATAATTTTGGTTGGGATAATGAAGAACAGTTCTCAACTAACATATTATGAAAGAGTCTGATCTGATAAGCAATATATTCGTAAAAAAGCTCATCTTTTGAAGAGAACAGTTTGTAAAGTGCTCCAACAGAAATGTTAAGTCTGTTTGCAATATCTTGCATTTTAACACTGGAAAATCCATCATTTTCAAATATTTTAGATATCTCTTCAAGAACAAGATTCTTTTTTGTCTCTAAAACTTTCTGTCTAATAATATCTCTCACAAATACTCCATAGAAATTAGATCTAGTACTGATATTATATCAGATGTTCTTAAACTTGAATAAGATAATATTTTCGTGAATATAATTCACTTTAAGGAAAATGAATGTCAAAACGTATAGGAACTTTCATTATTATAGGATTAATACTATTTTTTTCATATATTGGTTACTCTTATCTTCATTACCGTTCAGTTAATGCCGTAAGTGATGCTGCATTTATCAAAAGCGATAAAATATCTACCTTAAGTTTTAAAGTTGGTGGAAAAGTAATTGAAATGAAAAAACTTGAGAATGAAGAGGTAAAAAAGGGAGAGTTACTAGCAGTTATTGATCCTATAGACCTTAAAATAGCAAAAGATAAAATACTCTACTCTATTGAGAGTTTAAAAAAGTCAATAGAAGTTTTAAAACTAAAAAAAGAGCGTTTAAAAAAGAGCCTGCAACTGCAAAGAGAGATTGCAAAAATAGATATAAAGGCAATTAAACAAGAGAAAGATTCACTCCACTTCAACATAGAAGCATCTAAAACAAGACTTAAAAAACTAGATCTTGATCTGAAAAGATATAAAAATATGCTTGAGCAAAATCTTATAGCATCAACTGAATATGAAAATATCAAAACAAATCGTGATGCACTTAGCAAGCAAATTGAAGCTATGGAAAAAAAGATAGATGAGTTAAATGTAAATATATCAAAAGCAAAAAAAGCATACAAACTGGCAATAGTAAATGAAAAAGAGATAAAAGAGCTTGAAAAAACAATAGAAGCTCAAAATGAAAATCTTAAACTTCAAAAAAAATCACTTGAAGATATAGAAAACAAAATTGAATATACAAAACTATATGCACCATTTGATGGAATTATTGCAAAAAAGTTTATAGATGCACCTCGTGTAGTAAAAAAAGGCTCACCAATTTATGCACTAGCCGATCCAAAATCACTATATTGCGAAGTACTACTCTCTGAAAAGAAGATGTATGGAATTAAAGATGGAAGTAGTGTTACAATTAAAGTAGATGCAGTAAAAGATAGAGTCTATAAAGGAGTGGTAGAGTCAATTGCCCCAACATCTGCATCAACTTTTAGCCTTGTTCCCAGAGACATTGCAAGCGGTGAATTTACAAAACTGGACCAACGTTTTATTGTACGCATTAAATTAGACAGTATAGATGGATTACGTGCCGGAATGGGTGCAACTGTTGCAATTAAAAGGAACTAAGTAATGACTGAACCAAATGGTGATGTCATAACACCTAATAAACCTTGGGATATTACATCCAAAGAGAGAGCAATATTTAGCATCATTGTAATGACTGGTGCCTTTATGGCAATTTTAGATACAACAGTTGTAGATGTCATTGTTCCTAAACTTACAGGTCCACTATCTACCGATATGTACGGCGTACAGTGGATCATTACAAGCTATATGGTTGCCGCTGCTATTGCACTGCTAATTACAGAGTATTTAATAAAAAGATTTGGCTCGAAAGCGATCTTTCTTGCAGGAATTGCACTCTTTACAACTGCTTCATTTTTTTGTGGTGTTTCATCTACACTTGAAGAGATCATCCTTTTTCGTATAATTCAAGGATTTGGTGAAGCACTCATTATGGTTACAAGCCACGTTATGATCTTTAGCTACTTTCCACCCGAAAAGAAGGGTTTGGCAATGGGAATTTACGGACTTGGCGTCAGTTTTGCACCAGCTTTGGGTCCCACAATCGGTGGCTATTTGACAGAATATTACAATTGGCGGATGGTCTTTTTTATAAACGTACCTATTGGGCTTTTGCTTGTTATTGCAGGTATTGTTTATCTACCTAAAGATAGCCTTTTTGAAAAGTTGAAGTTCAATTTTGTTAGCTTTTTGCTTCTCTCCCTAGCAACAGTTTCACTGCTTATAATGCTTAGTCGTGGTCAGCAGATGGGATGGTTCAATAACTCATTCATAGGTCTTTTGCTCTTTGTATGTTTGATCGCTTTTCTACTATATGCATTGAGCGAAATTTGGTCAAAACATAAACTGATCGACTTCACTCTATTTAAAAATCCAACTTTTGCCAATGGAATGATGATCTACTTCTTCATTCTTGGCTTCTCTATGTATCAGTATTTTTATCTTTTACCCGTATATTATGAGCATATCAAAATGCTTCCAACCCTTGATGCTGGTATAGCAGTCTTTGCTTTTGCTGTCTTTATAGGCTTCTTTTCTCCAATTGCAGGAATGCTAGCCGACAAAATTGGAGCAAAAAGGACAGTTCTCATTGCATCACTCTTTTATGTGATCACATCAATAACCTTTTTACCGTCACTAAACTACTATACACCATTGACACAAGCAATGCTTTTGACGATCCCGTTTGGCATAGGTATGGGGCTATTCTTTGCCCCTGTTACAGTGATGGTACTTCAAAGTGCACCAGCAGACAAAAGTGAACTTGCCATTGTGCTAATGGATTACTTCCGATTTGTAGGCGGAAGCTTTGGTACAGCACTAGCTACTAACAATATGGAGTATTTTAAAAATCTCCACTTTCTTAGGATGGAAGAACTGCAAAACATTACCTACCTTCAAAACTATCTTAAATCAATAGAAGAGAGTCTTGGAATCACTGCCGATCAGGTTAAGGCCATTTTTATGAATTATGAAACTTTTATGAGTTACAACTATGGGTTTTACAATACCTTTATGCACGCAGGATATTGGGGAATTTTAGGTTCTATTTTTGTACTGCTGCTATTTGTTAAACTCAAACCATCTAAGGATACAAAATGAAACGTTTAACTCTTTTACTCTTTCCATTACTGATATATGCCCAAACCTACCAAGAGATTTTAAGTGGGGTAGATAACTCCCTACAATTAAAAAGTGCTAAACAGCTTGAAGAGTCTGCAAAATTGATCTCTGAAGCTAAAAGAGGTAAAAATCTCCCAACTCTTGATCTTAGTTTGAGCGGAGTATGGCTAAATGAGAAACCGACAGTAAACTTTGTCAATACAACCTTTCCTCTTGGTTCTGAACGCAGTTTTACTGGATCGCTGAAACTCTCCTACCCTATTTTTACAGGTTTTGCTATTAGTGCTGAAATTGATCAGGCAAAATTGGAGTATGAAAAAGCCTCATTAAAAGTGCTTGATCTTAAACGAAATCTCTACCTACAAGCAACACAACTCTTTGGTGCAATTTATGCTGCACAAGAGACGTTAAATGCAAAACAAGATGCAAAAAAGGCGATTGAAGATGCCTATAAAAAGGCAAAAGGACTTTATGACAATGGCATTCTCCCACCGGCAGATCTTTACAATATTGAAGCTAAACGATACGCAATTGAAGCAGAAATTACTGATGCAAAAAGTCAAAAAGATAGGCTACTTAACCAGCTTAAATATCTTCTTAACCAACCTATTACATCGGTTGAGTTTTCTAACTATCCATTACAAAAACTCAATAAAAAAGAGATTATCACAACAGCATTGCAAAATCGTGAAGATATTCAAGCTTTACAACGTACTTTAAAGATCGATAAAGAGAATGAAAAACTTGCAAAGAGCCGCTACTACCCTACAATTGCTCTTACAGCAGAACTAAAAAGAAAAGGTGACACACTAGCACTTAATGGTGATGGATTCAGCAATGCTGATCAAAGCTACATTGGCACGGTAATTTCTTGGAATCTCTTTAACGGTTTTTCTGATAAGAAGCAGTATGAAGCATCATGTTACCGTACACTTTCAGCCAAAACAGCTCTTAATGACTATAAAAACAGTGTTAAAACAGAACTGGAAAATGCCTTTTTAACCTTATCTGCTCTTCAATCAAAGCTTTTAAGCGCAAAGATGGAGCTAAAAGCTCAAAAAGAGTATTATAAATTAACAAAAGGAAGGTTTGAAAACCAGCTTGCAAGTGCTGATGAACTTAGCCGTGCCATTGCCGACCTTTCGGTTGCTCATGCAAAAGTTTCGGTACTTAAGAGTCAAATCTTTATTCAAACAGCTACAATAGGATTGATGGCAGGATTAGAGCGTTTTAAAACGCTCTTTATAAAATAGCTACTTTTTTATATAACGGCGTATTTGCCGTCCTCCTCTATAACACTCTTGGCATATACCAAATTTAAAGTTGGGCGGTAGCGGCTTTCCACAACGTTTACAAGCTCTGGCAAAAACACCCTGTCTCAAAGAGCGTTCAATAAAATCATTAAGAATTTTCCTAGCTTCTAAAGCATTTTCAGTATCTATGAAAAAATTAGAAAAACGATAAGATAACCAAAGATATAAAGAGACCTCTTTAACCATCTCTTCTGCTTCAAAGAGCATATCTGAAGTTTGTGCAACTTGCGGCAGATGTTCAGGTAGATTAAATGGTATCGGCTCTTGTCGCTCAAGTGAGATTAGGTAGCGATGAAAAACACTCTCAAGGTATGGTGATCCCAAACTAAGTGGAGCACATGCAAGATGATATTTTGTCTTAAGATCCAAATTGTACAGATCAACCATTTTAGCAATCTCAAGCATATTTTCAATATTAGCCGCAATAAATGGACCATCAAACTGCATATGTTTAACAAAGAAACCTAAAATCTCTGAAAGGCTTTGTGTCTCAATGATTTTTGCAATCAAATCAATATGATCAAAATTTGCCATTACACGGTATGGACCACGAATTGATGGAGATGGTTCATCTATCAGTTCTGTAATAGTATTTAAAACAGGTCCTGTCAAGGCACCTACAAAACCCTCTTCGTGTAAACCGTAACGCCCTGCTCTTCCTGCAATTTGACGAATTTCAGATGGTGTTAGAAGACGACGGCTTTGACCGTCAAATTTAGAGTCACGCGCAAAAAGAATAGTTCTAATAGGAAGATTCAACCCCATTGCGATAGCATCAGTTGCAACCAAGATTTGCGATTCGCCTTCTCTAAATCGTCTTGCCTCTTCCCTTCGTACTTCCGGACTCAAATTTCCATAAACGACAGAAACATCATAACGACCGCTTAACTGCTCTTTGAGAGCTAAAACATCACGTCTTGAAAAAGCTACAATAGCAGTAGAAGGTTCAAGTTTTTTCAGTGATGTAGAGTTAGAGTTGAGAATAAGCGGTGATTTTCTCTCAAATCGTACTACTTCAAGCTCTTCATCAAGCCACTCTGCCAACTCTTGCACCGCTTCGAGTGCATCTTCACTTCCAGTCATTATGACAGTATGAGCAGGAATCCCAATAATCGCATTTGCCCAAGCCCAGCCACGATCTGGATCAGCAATCATTTGAACTTCATCTATAACACAGACATCAACATCAACCTGAAAGTTTACCATCTCAATGGTTGAGCTTATGTGTGCTGCCTCCTCGTCAATAATCTGCTCTTCTCCTGTTATCAAACTAGCCTCTAAACCGGAGTTTTTTAAAGTTTCATACCCTTCAAGCGCTAAAAGACGAAGAGGAGCAAGATAGTATCCAGTATCAGCCTCTTTTAATTTTTCCATAGCGGCATATGTTTTTCCGCTATTTGTTGGACCAACGTGAAAGATGAGTTTACGACCCATCTCTCTTGCCAATGGAAATAGGTTTTTAAAATCTCTGATAGTACGCGCAAGAAGTTCTTCACGCTGTTTTTTTAGCTTAAGTCCCTCTATTTGACGTGCAAAATGGCGATTGATTCTTTTTAATGTTTTGTAAGGTATCTCAAGAACCTCTTTTTGAGAAATTGCATCAATTACAGAGTTGGCAATAATCGTCTCTACCTGCTCATCTCTCATTTCAAGCCCTTCAGCCTCGCTTAACAGGGCATCTTTAAGTGCAATTAACTCAGCATCAAACTGTGCCTCAACCTCATTACGACGCATTTCAAAATCTTCATCAATAGGCAAATGCTCATTTTCCCAAATAGCCTGATAGAGCCATCGCATCTGCACTTCGAGTAACAGTTTGTATCTGACTTTCCACTCCGGATTTTTAAAAAGTTCTTTTTCAAATTTTTTAAACAATCTAAAGCTATCAGATAAAACCTCTATATCTTTAATCTCAAACTGATTAAACAATATTTCGTGCAAATACTCTGAAGGAATTGGGACAAATGCAAAATCACAATTTTCTGGAATCCGTTTAATTGCCTTTAATTTCTGATCAATATCTAAATATCTGTTAGGTTTTGAAGCAATCTCTAAAAACTGCTTAATTTCCTCTTCTCTTTTGCGAATAGCACTCTCTTTACAACTCTCAAGTCTCTTGCCAAGTTCTTCTTCATCAAGCGTTAAAATCTCTTCTTCTTCAAACGGTCTGCAACTAAGCTCAAGAATCTTATGAAATTGCTCATCAAAAATTTTAAAGGCAAATGAGTGGAAGAAATGAAAGTTTCCGTCATCATCAAATGCACCGTCAAACTTCTCCTCCAAGCTATTACGCTTTTTAGCGTTTCGCAACTTCATAAGAGATTTTTGAATGCGTTTTGGCGTAATCTTTTTTAGCTTTACATCTTCAAACAGCTCTCTTATTGCAACCGCTTCACCTGGAGTATGATCTATGGTTGAGAGTATCTCATCAATTTTTTCAAGCCTTGCTTCTTGACTTGAAACTGTTTTATCTACTTTAAAAGTTGTATCAAGCGATTTAAGATACTCGGTGATCAATGCTCTGTCTGCCGTATCACCATTTGACCATACACGACGAAAAGCTTTTACAAGGTCTGCTTTAGTTAAGTGCTGCTCTTTAAGTGAGAGGATCATTGCCATTTCTATTAAGTTATCTAATGGAACACGGGTGATCCCCTCATCAAAACCTTCGCCGCCAAAAATTTTACGTATAGTTTGATTATATTTAATCAGTTTTTTCTTTTTCTTTGCCATATTCTTCCAGTAAAAAGTATTTTAACTTTTACTTATTTTCCTTTAGGTCTAAATGCTTTGATGACATTTTCATCTGTAACCATATAACGCCCACCAATAAGGTCTATGCAGTAAGGAACTGCAGGGAAAACTGCATCAAGACATTCACGAATAGACTTAGGTTTTCCAGGAAGGTTAATAATAAGACTTTTATTGCAAATACCAGCAGTTTGACGACTTAAAATTGCTGTAGGTACATACTGTAAACTTACCTGACGCATCAATTCACCAAAGCCTGGCATCATTTTTTGACAAACTGCTTCAGTAGCTTCAGGAGTTACATCACGTGGCGCAGGTCCTGTTCCACCGGTAGTTACTATTAAGTCGCACTCTTCATCATATGCCAACTCTTTAAGAGCCTTCTCTATCTCACTCTGTTCATCAGGAATACAACGATATACAAACTCTATCTCATTTTGCAAATACTCTTTAAGAGTATCCATAATGGCTACACCTGAGATATCATCGTAAATACCGGCACTCGCACGATCACTTGCTGTTACGACTCCAACTTTAATTTGATCCATATATATTCCTTTCATAAAGACATTAAAATATGTCCTACATTTTTAAAAAAATAGCTTTCTGAGTATTGTCTGAAAAACTCATGAGCTTCATACGCATCTATAATCTTATCTTTACCGCCAAGATAGGTTTCAATAATTATATCTCTGTTTTTACAGATTTTAAAAGGTTCACTTGGCCACTGATATGTCAAAAGTTTTTCCAAGTCAAACAAAGTCGCAGGTGCAATGTATTTACTTAAATCTAAGTTAGCAGGATATGCAATATTTTTTAAAAATGTTTTAGTGTATGCATCAGCATCTTTTTTATAATAGAGAAGCTGGGTTTTTATAAATGCTTTACTTTTATTACAAAACCAAGCTGGAGAGATTAAAATGAGTTTATCAATTCGCTCATTGCTGTTTGCAGTAAACTCCAATGCTTTTATAGCACCGTAACTAAAGCCAACTACAACGTATGGGTTCTCTTTTACATTATTTAAATAATCATAAAAGAGCTCCTCTTCATTTTTCAGGGAGAAACCACTAAAAAATATCATGCAGCAGATGCCTTACATCATTTTTTGTAACAACTTCACACTTTAAAATCTCATCAGCAAGTTTTACGATACTGTCATGCATTCGTGTAACAAACCCCTCTATATCTAAACGAGCATCTTCTAAGATTTTATCTTCTTGATGTAATCCAGCTGAAAGCTTTTCTCCCATTCCAAAATGCTCTACCATATCTTTGGCTAGCATTCTTGCTTCTTTTAAATCTTGTGCAGCATTTGTATATTGTTCATTAAAATGTAACTGCATCATTATATTTCCAGCTAAATAGACCTTTATACGGTTCATCATCTCTGTTTTAGAGACAATCTCTTTTTCAGAAGTTTTAAAATGATCACTCAAAAGTCCAATCTTTTCAAACTCTACATCAAGCCAGTAAGCTGCTACTGCTTTAGATGCTTGATATAGTGCTTGTATCTTCTTCTCTTCACTGCTGTATGTCAATATTTTTCGCTTACCAAGTAAAACTTTATCTTTTACTGCTAAAAAGTCATCTGTTTCAATAACTTTTTTCCCAGCTTTCAGTGCATGTATAGCTGCTTCATTTACTAAAGATGAAAGAGCTGCTCCACTAAAGCCGACACTCATCTCTGCAATTTCATCTAAATCAAGTGAGTGTGGTTTATTAGAAAGATAGATTTTTAAGATAGATTTTCTCTCCTGTTTATTTGGCAATGATACAAATACCCGACGATCAAAGCGACCTGGTCTAAGTAAAGCATCATCAAGCATTTCAATCTTGTTAGTTGCCGCAATAACAATAACACCGCTGCTATCTTCAAAACCATCCATTTCAGTCAAGAGTTGATTGAGAGTAGCTTCTCTTTCATCATTTCTCATACCGCCACGTGCTTTACCTACAGCATCTATTTCATCAATAAATACAATTGCAGGAGCCATTGTTTTAGCTCTTTTAAAAAGTTCACGAACCCGTTTTGCTCCCATTCCAACATAGATTTGGACAAAAGATGCACCACTTTGATAAAAAAATGGTACACCTGCCTCTCCGGCAACTGCTTTTGCAATCAAAGTCTTTCCAACACCAGGAGGACCTACCAAAAGTACACCTCTTGGCATTCTTATGCCAAAGTTTCTGTACTTTTGCGGTTGCTTTAAAAAGTCAATAATCTCTTCAAGCTCCTCTTTGACATCATCTATGCCTGCTACATCATTAAAAGTTACATCAGAAATAATAGGATGAATATCTGCAGGTTTTTGTAGTTCATTTGCCAGCTGTATCTGCTCGTTTATCTGCTGCTCTTTTAATTCTCTATTTTTTCTAGCCCATCTAAGTAGATATAAAACAAGCAAAATAAGAACAGTCACAGTGATAATGTCTGCAATATATGGATTTTCTTCTTTAATTGTTACAGCAGTTGAGTTGTAAATCTTTTTAAGATCAACTCCATCTTTTGGAACTTTATATAAAGACCCACCACTTTTAAAATATAGATAAGGTCCATCTATTACTGCATCTGTTACCAATGAATTTTCTATTAAGTTTTCTGCTGTACTTGCATCAATTGTTTTTGCTTTATCTCGTAAATAGGCAATAGTAAGTATAATTGCAATAAAAAGTGCAGAAATAATTAAAATAATACGGTTCTTTTTAGAAACTTCCAAAATTTATCTCCTCAGCCACTTCATAATTTTCAATGGTGAGCCACTCACCTTTTATATCACGACTGCTTTTTACTGCTATTTTGTTAAAATATTGATCAAGTCCAACATATGCACCATCTTTTTCACTCTCTATGAGAACCTCTAATGGTTTATCAACACTTTGTCTAAAAGCATAATTTTTTGCTTTTATTATTGAAGTCAACTCTTTATGACGTGCTTTTGCAATATTCCCAGGAACCTGCTCTTTCATTGTACTGCTTGGTGTTCCATCCCTTTTTGAGTAGCTAAAAGCATGAATATGTGTTAATGGAAGAAGTTTAATACGCTCACAGGCTTCACTCCACTCCTCTTCACCTTCACCAGGATGCCCTACAATGAAATCAGTTCCTATTGCATACCCATGACTAGCAATCTCTTCAAAAAGTTTTAAATCACTAGCAAACTCATTTCTGCGATTCATCAGTTTTAACATTTTGTCAGATGTATGTTGCAGTGCTATATGCAAATGTTTAGCCATCCACGGTTCATCAAGAAGCTCTTTAAATTCATCTGTAATTTGAATAGGCTCTAGTGAACCTATGCGAATACGACGTACTCCACGAATGAGACTCATACGCTTTAAAAGTTTTGCAATAGAGCTTCCTCTATCTTTTCCATAACTACCAACATTGGTACCTGTAAGAATGAACTCACCAAAGCCATTTGCTGCTAAACGTTTTATCTGCTCTAAAATCAAGGTTTCATCAAGACTTCTTGCATTACCTCGTACAAAAGGAATGATGCAGTAACTACAGCGAAAATCACAACCCTCTTGAATCTTTATGAAAGCTCTTGATTTTCCTACAAATTGTTCAACTACAGTTGAATCTATATGCTCTAAATCACCTATCTCATAAAATGGTGTATCACTTTGCAAAAACTTTGTAATCTTCTCTTTTTCGCTATGTCCAAAAACTCCCTGAACTTTACCACTCTTAAAAAGCTCTTCACCTTTTGTATGAGCTCCACAACCGGTTAAAAAGATCTTGGCATCTTTGTTTTTACGCCCAACTTGATTAATGTAACCTCTTACACCACTGTCGGCACCATTTGTTACTGTACAAGAGTTTACAACTATTACATCTGCCTCTTCTTCACTATCAGCAATTTCATATTTACCAAGCCGTGACATCATAACCTGTGTATCAAACTGATTAGTCCGACACCCAAAAGTCTTAAAGAAAACCCTCTTCATCCTAAATCCTAACCTCTAAATCCTCACTCCTAAACCCTGAATCCTCTAAATATATACGTTGTGATGGATAGGTGATTGTTATATCTTCTTGCTCTTTTATTTGATCTAAAATTTCTGATGAAATTGTACTTCTTAATGTCAATGTGGCATAAGCATTTGTAAGGTACCAAACACTGATCCTAATTCCATTCTCCTCTAAAAATGAGTAAACGCGAGGCTCAACATTTGTATTTTTCAAACTATACCTTGCACGAAGCTTATTTAACTGTTTTCTTGTAATATCTGTATAACCTTTTGCATACCTCTTTGCTGTCTCTTTTGCAATCAGTTGTGCCTTTTTATGGTTTGAATCAAAAGTGATAGTAAAATCTATTCCATCCCATACTGTTTTTAAGGTTGCGTGGGAATAGTTGGCTATCATATTGGTAAAAATATAGTTATTTGGTATGAAAATTATACGCCCTGCTCTTCTATTATGCAAATATGTAGTTAATGTAATATCTTCAAGTATAGTAATACGAAAGAGTGAAATATCTAAAACATCACCGACATACTTCATACCATCTTTATCTACCCTTATCCTGTCTCCAACATGAATAGAGCCACCTACAACTATAACCATCCAACCAAGCATACTCATAAACCAGTCTTTCATTGCAATAGCAATACCGGCAGAAGCAAATCCAAGTACTGTAACAAGATATGAAACATTTTCTATATAAGCAAAAAGTAAAATCATCACTACAAGAAAAACAAAAGTAAAATTTATAATTTTATTAGCCATATAGAAGCGTTCATTATCGGTAATTGTACGTTTTATAAGCCATTTGAGAAGAAGAACAAAAAGAAGTAAAATAGCTATAGAAAAACCTATAGTTCCAGCTTTTTTTGCCTGCTCTTTAATTTGTTCAGTCAATCTTAGATTTATTTCATCAACTTTTTTTCTATAAACAACTAGAGCAGTCTCATTTAAACTTAATGCGTCCAATGCATCATTTAACTCTCGCTCAACCTGTTTAAGTTCCTGTTTATAATCTTTATTATCAGGTTTTAATTCAAGATACTCTTTTAAAATAGCAGTTTTCTTTTCCAGTAAAGATGTAAACTCTTTTAAACTTTCTAACTCATTTTCAAATCTTAAAAGATGCTCATTTAACTGTTTAATAAATGAAAATGCACTTATTATGGCTATTGGATTAGTTACAGTTGGAATATCTTTGATCTCTTGAGGCTTTACAACTGTCTTAAAAGGGTTTTGTTTATACTCTTCTAAAAGTTTTAACCTCTCTTCAAGCTGGGACTTTTTTAATTTTAGCTCCTGAATTTTTGTATGATATTTTCTGCTGCCCCTTGCTTTATAGTAACGTATCTTCTTCTTTAGCTCTTCTATATCTGAGTTTAGTTTTATATATGCTAAATGGTTCGCATAAATTTTTTGCCAGACCCCTTCATCATTTATTTGCTGATTTATTTCATTTAAATCCTGACTTAACTGTAATAACTTCTCATCTATTTGTTCAACTGAACGATTGTTTTCAGATATATTATTTATAGTTCTTGATGCTTCAATATTTTGAGTTAAAGCAAATGCATAAAAAAGAAGTATAAGATGAAAAAATTTAAATCTCATCTTAAAAACCTTCAGCCTTTTCAAATTTTTTTAATACTTTTATAACTGACTCTTTTTCTGGACTTGACAACATCTTATATTTTCCAATATTTTCTGGAATAATAAAAGTAATTTTATTATCGTGACTCTTTTTATCTAGAAAAAATTGATCATAAAACTTTTCAGCTGACTCTATACTGTAACTGACTGGCAAATTATATTTTTTCAGTAACTCTTTTACACGTTCAGACTCATCCGTAGAAAAATATCCAAACTCCTGTGCCAAATCATTAGCCATTACCATACCAATAGCTACCGCTTCACCATGAAGATAAGAGCCATACCCACTGAAATTTTCAATAACATGAGCAAAAGTGTGTCCATAGTTTAAAACTGCTCTTACACCTTTCTCTTTTTCATCTTCATTAACAACACGAGCTTTTAGCTCAACAGATCTTTTGATTGCCTCTTTTAGATTGCTATCTTCATAAAGATCATTTTTTTCCAGCCAATCAAAAAAGTCTGCATCAAACATAACAGCCATTTTGATTATCTCTGCAATTCCTGCTGAAAACTCTCTTTTTGGAAGTGTATTAAGCCAAAAAGTATCGATATAGACAGCTTTTGGTTGATGAAAAGCTCCTACAAGGTTTTTACCAAAACGATTATTGATACCTGTTTTTCCGCCTACACTGGCATCAACCTGTGATAACAGAGTAGTTGGAATCTGAATAAAATCAATACCACGTTGAAAAATGCTAGCAGCAAAACCTGTCATATCTCCAATAACTCCGCCGCCAAAAGCAATAAGAGTCGATTTTCTATCAAGCCTATGGTCAAAGAAACGATCTAACATAAACTCAATAGTCTCCATTGTTTTGTACTCTTCTCCATCTGGAATTGTCACAATATAAAGCTCTTTAGCTTTTACAGATTGAAGAAGTCTTTGCAAATGAAGACCTGCTACTTTTGGATTTGTTACAATTGCTGCTTTGCCCTCTATTTCAATGGATGGTAATTCATCTATAATAATTTCATAATCTCTACTTGGAGGTGTAGGAAGAGTAATTGATACTTTCATTTATGAAAACCTATTCAGTAAAATTTGTTTGATTTTACTTAAGAACTCCTTAATATGTGCTTTGAAGCACTACTCAATATCACTAGGAACGAATAGTTGTGGATTATCTGAAAGTTTAAAATATAGCTTCTCAAAATCTGTACTAAAAATTGAGAATATACGATTGCTTATAATTTTTTTTGTGAAAGGTACTACTTGTAAAAAATCTTTTTGTGTTGCCAACTCTCTTATAGGATTTTTTTGTCCCTGTATAACTTTCATCTTTTTTGAAAATATGTTTGAAAGATTCTCATAATGGTTAAGTATAAAACTTTTTTTCTCAGACTTGCCATCAGGTTCATAATCTAGCAGTTCAATATCTAAATCAAGCTGTGATGCAACATCAAATACTGTAGTAGAGATAATCTCCATATTTTTATCTTCAGAAAGAATTACAACTAATTTATTTAAATGCATTAAAGAGGTTTGACTTAACTGCAAAACAGGCTTTTTAATAGAGAAAAAAATCTCTTTATACATTTTTTTACTAAAAATATCATATCCGCAAATGATAAGTCCAATATTATATTTTAAAATATCTATTTTTATTATACTTTCAGGTTGATCATAGTTGTAGTCAATAATTGTTTCAATATTTTCATTATCTAAAGATTTGATTTTTTCAAGAAGTTTTATATCTGTTGGATTATTAATACGAATAATAAGTCGCTTTCCTTTTATACGCCTATGAAAATAAGTAACTTGCTCTAAGCAGTTTAAAATACACTCTTTACTCTCTTCTTGCATATCAATATAGAGATATAAATTTTCTCCAAATGGAGCAGGAAACTGTCCCAACTCTTGCTTAATCTCTTTAAAAACTGACTCCAATACAGAAGGTTTTCCAACCAAAAGAAGTACATCATTAGGTTTAATCATTAAAGATGGTGTTGGAAGTATCAATTTGTTAGAGCGATACAAACCTACTATACGCCACTGATTTTGTATGATAGTACCAATATGTCGATACACATATGAACTACCAAATGGAACAAGAACTTCCATTATCTCACCTTGACCCAAACCAACATTTTGCGCAATAACAGGAACATTTGGCAAAAAGTCATAAATACGGCTTGCAAGCAGTTCATTTGCATTAATACTTAAAAGGTTTTCATCTTCAAAAACTATATCCCATTTATTAAAAAAGGTTATTCTTGTAAAAGGTTTATCTCTTCTTATATTCTTATATGATCCCTCTGCATCAACTCTATTTTTCAAAATAATAAAAATATCATCAAAATCTCGTTTTAAAATTTTTGACAATTTTATATAACTGGTAGGATCAAAAGTATAAAATGTAAAAAATGAAGGCTGATTTTTTGGCAAAATGCTTTTATCAAATGTAATAACTGTATAAGAGTTGGTACTAATAAATGTTTTACTTATACGATGTAAAAAATGTTTTGCTACAATTCCATCAGCAAGAATTAATATATTTTTCATAAGACCTATACCTTTTTAAATTAGGAAATTATAGCGAATTAGGATAAAAGTAATGAAATTCAACCTTGATGCCATTGATGGAAATGCACGCGCCTGTACAATTCAAACTGCTCACAGTACCATTCAAACCCCTATTTTTATGCCTGTTGGAACCAGTGCAGTAGTTAAAGCTCTTGATACAAATGATATGCGAGAAATACTTGATACTCAGATCATCTTAGCTAACACATATCATCTTTATTTAAGACCAGGAGATGAGACAGTAAACAAACTTGGAAAACTTCACGGTTTTACAAAGTATGATCGCAGTTTTTTGACAGACAGTGGAGGCTTTCAAGCTTTCAGTCTCAGCGACATAAGCAAAGCAGATGAAAAAGGAATTATGTTTCGAAGCCATATTGATGGTAGTAAACACTACTTTACCCCTTCCAAAGTACTAGACATTCAGTACAATCTTGGAAGCGATATTATGATGATTCTTGATGACCTTGTAGCACTTCCCGCAACTAAAGAGCGTTTAACACTATCGATTGACAGAACTACACGCTGGGCGAAAGAGTCGATAACATACCATAGAGAAAAACAGTCAGATGGAATTGGTGTAAACCAAAATATTTTTGCCATCATACAAGGTGGTATAGATAAAGAGTTTCGAAAAATATCTGCTGAATCACTTTGTGCTATGGATTTTGACGGTTTTGCCATAGGAGGTCTTAGCGTAGGTGAAGAGAATCAGGCAATGTATGATACTGTTGAATTTACAACACCTTTTATGCCAAAGGATAAACCTCGCTACCTTATGGGGGTAGGAACACCGGAAGACTTAGTGGAAAATATTGAACGAGGCATTGATATGTTTGACTGTGTTATGCCTACAAGAAATGCCAGAAATGGAACTTTGTTTACAACTTTTGGAAAAATAAACATTAAATCAGCCCGTTTCAAACTTGATGATACACCAATTGATCCTGCTTGTGACTGCTATACCTGTAAACGATACAGCAGAGCCTACTTAAACCATCTATATAGAGCAAAAGAGCTTACCTATTTTAGACTTGCATCACTGCATAACTTGCACTACTACTTAAACTTAGTCAAAGAGGCTCGTGAAGCTATTTTAAAAGGTGAGTTTCAGGCATTCAAAAGAGAGTTTTATAATAGGAGAAATTGACAATGTACCACATATGAAGTATAATCAAATAAACTCCAATATAAAGGCTTACAAAATGAAAATACAAACAAGTGTAAGAGTAGAAGAGAGATTTTATAAAGAGGCTAAAAAAGTTTTTGACAGTTTTGATCTATCTTTTACAGATGCAGTAAATATCTTTTTAGCCAAAGTTGCAATGGAAAAAAAGATACCATTTGAACTAGCACTACCTAAAGATGTTGAAGTCATTGATAAAAATGATCCAGACTATAAACTTATTGAACAAACCAGAGGTGAAGAGACTATACCATTAGATGAATTTATGAAATTATGAGAATAGTAGTTAGAAAAAGTGCAGCAAAAGATATTCAAAAAATTGCTGAACCACATAAAACAAAAATAAAACTACAAATTCAAGAGCTACAAAATTTTCCAAATATCTCAAATATTAAAAAGTTAAAAAATCATCAGCCTGCATTTAGACTAAGAGTTGGAGATTATAGAGTTTTATTTGATGTTGAAGATGGTCTGATTATTGTAGCTAGAATTAAACATAGAAAAGAAGCATATTAAACACTGTTTAAGGAGAGAAAAGTGAAACTTGGAGTAAACATAGATCATATAGCAGTTCTGCGAGAAGCTAGAAAAATTAATGATCCTGATCCTGTTGAAGCTCTTGGTATTGTTAAACGTGCAGGAGCAGATCAAATTACCATACATCTAAGAGAAGATAGAAGACATATACACGATGAAGATGCCAAACGTATAGTAGAGCAAAGTAGTTTACCTGTAAATCTTGAATGCTCTATAGATAAAGATATAATCGAAATTATCTGCGACCTAAAACCTCACCGTGCAACGCTTGTGCCGGAGCGTCGTGAAGAGGTTACTACTGAAGGTGGTCTTGATATTATCTCATATGCCGATCGTACACAAGAGGCTATTGAAAAACTTCATAAAAATGAAATTGAAGTTTCACTTTTTATTGATCCAGATATAGAGATAATCAAACAAGCCTCAAATATGAAAGTAGAATGGATAGAGTTGCATACAGGAACATACGCAAATATATATGCTATGCTCTACTCAAATCTATCTCATACTCATCACTCTATTAAAGAGCTTGAACTCTCTCGCAGGGAGTTACATACAAAACTTCAAGAGAGCATTAAACTACTAAAAGATGCGGCTGATTATGCTAAGTCTCTAGGCTTAAAAGTTGCCGCTGGACACGGACTAAACTACCAAAATGTTGAATCAATAGTTGAAATAGAGTCTATTGAAGAGCTTAATATTGGTCAAAGCATAATTGCAAGAAGTGTTTTTACAGGACTTGAAGCTGCAGTAAGAGAGATGAAGGATATATTAAGGTGAAAATAGCAATAAGCATAGGTGATCCTAATGGTATAGGTCTAGAAATTGCTCTTAAAGCACACGAAAAAATATCTGAATTTTGTCATCCAGTATATTTTGCAGGAATAGATCTATTTGAACAAGCAGCAGAAAAGTTGGATCTTAAATTACCTAAAAATTTAGTTTTTGTCTCCCCTGCTCCTGCTTGTACTATTCATCCTGGTATAACTACTGCTGAAGCAGGAGCTTACAGTTTTGCATCATTTAAAAAAGCTGTTGATGCTGTTAAAACAAAAGAGTGTGATGCTGTTGTTACTCTTCCAATCAACAAAGAATCCTGGATGAAAGCAGGCATCAATTATAAAGGTCATACCGATGCACTAAGAGACTTCTTTAAAAAAGAGGCCATAATGATGCTTGGATGCGAAAAAATGTATGTCGCACTCTTTACAGAGCATATACCGCTAAAAGAGGTACCTCAAAAAATTAAAAAAGAGACTCTTGTAAAATTTTTGACTGATTTTCAAAAAGAGACAGGAGCAAAAAAAATTGGTGTATTAGGACTAAACCCACATGCAGGAGACAACGGAGTTTTAGGCAATGAAGAGCAGATCATAACAGAAGCGATCAAAGAAGCCAACCAAACTATAATCCAACATCCAACATCCAACATCCAACATCCAACATTCATAGGTCCTCTTGTCCCAGACATTGCATTCTCACCAAAAATGAGAGAATCATTTAAATACTATGTAGCAATGTACCACGACCAAGGTTTGGCACCATTAAAAGCACTATATTTTGATGAAAGCATTAATGTAAGTCTAAATCTTCCTATTGTAAGAACATCTGTAGATCATGGAACAGCTTTTGATATAGCATATCAAAAAAACCGTCCCGTAAATTTAAAAAGCTATATTGAAGCAGTAAAGGCGGCTATCGAAATTAAGCAAAAGAGAGATAGCCGCTAATAAAAATTAGTTTTTTACTGATTTTTCAAGCTCTTCAAGCCGCTCCATTTTAGAAAAGTGCTTAATATTAAGCATTACAAATTTCCAAGAAACATAGATAACCACCGGCCAAACTGAATACCAAATAATTGCTTCCATACTCTCCCCTTTTAGTAGTGGTGAGGGTCCTCTTCGACCTCTTTGATTGTAATCTTTTTACTATCCATTGCACGCCATACAGCAGCTATGTATGCTAAAACAAATGGAACCATAAGCGATACATAGCTCATTGCTACAAGAGTATATTGACTACCTGAACTATTTTCTATAGTAAGTGAGCTTTGCAAATCACTGAGTGATGGGTAAAATACTGTATTGTTAAAACCAAGTATTAAAAATAGAGCAATAACAGTCAGTACAGTTCCAGTACCGCTGAACCAGATACCTTTTTTGCTTTTCTTAAAAAGAGTTACAAAAATACCTGTAAGTAAAAGAAAAACTCCAGCTGTAAACACAGCCAATACCAAAGGCATATCTAAAAAGTTATGCAGATATTTTCCCTCTTCAACATATACAACTTTTGTAACAGGGTCATAAGCATACCCCTTCATAACAAGTAAATTCACAGCCACATACAAAAATGCAATCAAAAATAGAATTGTAGATCTCTTAAGTGCAGCTTTTGCACGAGTTACTATTGTCTCTTCATTTATATTATTGATAAAGTATAGGCTTGCAAGTGTTCGTGCAAGGAAAAAAAGCATAAAACCAAATGCTACATTAAATGGGTTTAAAACTGCTTCAAGACCATAAGTAGGCTCAGTCCAATGAGATAGATTCATATCATTTACTATGAAACTTCCTCCAGTAAAAAGAGTTCCTATTGCTATACCGATTAAAATGATTCCAAGACTTCCATTGATAAACATAAAAGTTTCAAATGTTCTCTCGCCATATAGATTGTCAGGTTTTTTTCTATACTCATATGCTACTGCCTGAATTATAAAACAAAAAAGTATAGCCATCCAGACAAAATATGCACCTCCAAAGCTAACAGCATAAAAGAGTGGAAAAGCTGCAAATAAAGCTCCACCAAACATTACTAAAGAGGTGAAACTAAGCTCCCATTTGCGTCCAAGAGAGTTTACAATGACATCTCTTTCTGATTCAGTTTTACCAAGTGTATGCAGTAGAGTCTGTCCACCCTGTACAAATGTCATTAAAACAAACATACCGGCTAATACTGCAACAAGAAACCACCAATACTCTTGAAGAGTCAGATAAGATAGATTTTCAAACATTTTAGTGCTCCTTTGGTCCGATGCTGATCTGTTTTGCCATAATCTTTACTTCCGCTATAAGCAAAGCTGTAAACAAAACTGCAAACATCCAAAAAGTTATTACAACATTAGTAGATGCCATATTTGAAGTTGCCATACCTACCGGTAGCATATCTTGAATAGCCCAAGGTTGTCTACCAACTTCAGCAACAATCCAACCTGCCTCTTGTGCTATATATCCTAATGGCAAAGAGATAACAGCAGCCCAAAGGATCCATCTTTTTTTATCCAAATCATTTGTCATAGCAAAGTAAAGAATAATGAAAAAGAGTGCAATAAACCAACTACCAAAACCTACCATAATGTGAAATGCATAAAAGGTTATAGGTACATTTGGTACTACCTCTTTTGGATCATTTAGATAACCATAACCTAAATATTTACTATTAGCTTCAAATCTATTTAGAGCCTCTTGTGCCAACTCCATATTTTCTGCTTTTTTAGCCTCTTTGTATGCTGCTAATGCAGAAACTGCCTCTTTTCCTCTCTCTATCTTCTCAGATGCACTCATAATACCAAGTTTCTTATTTCCATATACAAGATCATCAATCCCTGGAACATATGCATCAACTTTGTGATAACCTAAAAAAGATAGAGCATATGGAATCTCAAGTTCAAATAGGAAAGTATCTTTATCATCTCCTACCTCTTTTTCAGGGTTTAAAACACCTACTGCAATAATACCGGCGTGATCTTTACCTTTGTAAATCCCTTCCATAGCAGCAAGTTTCATAGGCTGATTCAGTGCAACTCTATGAGCAGATTCATCTCCAGTTGCCAACATAAACAAAGATGTGATCAAACCAAAGCTTGCCGCAACAACAATACTTCTTTTAGCAAACTTTATTTCACGATGTTTAAGAATATACCAGCTACTTATAGCAATAACAAACAAAGATGCAAGAACATACCCACTACTTACAGTGTGTAAAAACTTACTGTATGCATTTGGATTAAAAAGAACTTCCCAAAAATTGACCATCTCATTTCTAGCAGTATCAGGGTTAAACTTCATACCTACAGGATTTTGCATCCAGCCGTTGGCTACCAAAATCCATAGAGCTGAAAGGTTTGAGCCGACTGCAACAAGCCAAGTAGAAAGAAGATGCATCTTTTTGCTTACTTTATCCCATCCAAAGAACATTACAGCAAAAAATGTTGACTCTAAAAAGAATGCCATAATACCTTCAATAGCCAATGGAGCTCCAAATATATCACCAACAATCCAAGAATAGTTAGACCAGTTGGTACCAAACTCAAACTCCATAATGATTCCTGTTGCCAAACCGATAGCAAAGTTGATTGCTAACAGTCCCATCCAGAATTTAGTTGTGTTTTTCCACCATATATCTCCTGTCTTGACATAGATCGTCTCCATTATTGCGACGATGAATGTCAAACCAAGTGTCAATGGTACAAAAAGCCAATGGTATAGCGCTGTTAGCGCAAACTGAGCACGTGACCAGTCGGTCAGTACATCTATATTTTCCATATTTCCTCCCTGTTTATGGATTTGTCTGTGTCAATTGATCAAGAATGTAACTGCTTCTTTCTTGATCGTTTTTGAAGTTTTCTTTCAAAACATTAGGAAAAAAAAGTAACTTTATAATTACAAAGAGTATAAAAATCTTTATAAAAATAATAGCCCACAATTTTTTTCCTAATTGCATTGAACGAAACCCATCAACATAGAAGCTGATAATATTCTTAATCAAATTGAACAAGACAGTTCCTTCCAAGATTTTTATGTTTTGAATAATGAATGATAATAGCTTAATTAATGAGACTTTTTTTAAGAAGATTAAATATTTCAGCCCAATTAAAGATTATAAGATGCTGTAATAATTATAAATTTTCTCGTTAAAAAAAAATTATTTCTAAAAAGTGATTTTTTTAATAATATCTTCTCTATTAATCACTTCATCTACAGATTTATTTACCTCATCATAACTATAAATAGGATGATTTTCTGGATAAAAACGGATCTTCATTCCCTCTGGCATAGAACTTTTATTTCTTGAAGGTGCAATTAAAAAGTCAACCATTCTCTTTTTAATCTCAGATTTTGAACTATAAAGCATTAAGTATCGTCTATAAACCATAGCAAAAGGAGGTGCACTATTTTTATGACATACTAAACATTTTTGCAATGAATTACTCTCTGATGCCATAGATTGCAATAAAAAAATAAAAATAAAAATTACCTTTCCCATAAAATACTTACCTTTGTTCCTAAACTTTTTTTACTTGCAATCTCAAATTTCATATTATAAAACTCCACAATCTCTTTAACTATATTTAAACCTAATCCAAAACCACCCTCACTTTTATTTGCTCTGAAAAAACGTTTGGTTGAGTCTATTACCTCATCTTCATTCATACCTATTCCATTATCTTTAACAATAAAACCATTTTCAAAAAGTTCTACAGTTACTAATCCTTTTGGCTGAGTATATTTCACTGCATTTGATAGCAGATTGTCTATAAGTCTAGAGGCATCCTCTCTATCTATTCTAAGTATAACTCCATCAATAATAGCTGTTTCTATCTTTATACCTTTTCTGCTAGCTAAAGTGTTAAAGAAAGTCAATCGCTCTTTTAGTAACTCTGAAAAGTTTACAGATTCAATATTTCTATGTCGTTTATGTTTGAGCTGCAGATATGCTAGATCATCATAAATTCGACTCAATCTCCCAGATGCTATCTCAATCCTATTAAGTTCTTCACTTTTTTCAAACTCAGGATGCAAACTTTTAAAGAGTTCAATATTGGTTAGAATTGTACTAATCGGAGTATTTAACTCATGAGTTGTATCTTTTATAAACCTATCTATTAATTCCATAGTATTATGTACAGGAGCTAAAAAAAGTTTCCCAAGCCACTTTGCAATAAAAACTGCAAAAAGCAGACTCAAAAAAAATGCTACTGCAATTTTTATTTTAAGTTCATATATTGGTTTATAATCAATAGGCGCTGCAGTTACTATTGTAGCTGCACCTATATAGTACGGATACAATTCAGTACGATGATAAATATTATCTTTATACTGCCAAAAATCTCTACTCCACTCAATATTTTTAGGTTTAAAATCACCTATCAAATAGTTTCTATCTATATCATAAACCGCACTCTTAATACCTTTTATTACAGGGTATTTCAATTTGCCCCAAAGATTTGAGTGAAGCTCATGTAGTTTTGATTTTATAACATCTGTTTTTATTTTGAGCATCTCATTTTGATGGTCATAAATTTGATGAATTTCATAGTGGTAAAATATACTCAACCCAACAGATATAAATATAAGAGTAGATAAAATATAGATAGCAAGAAAGCGTCTTAGACTACGCTTTTCACTCGGAAACATATCTATACCCAACATCTTTTATGGTTTCAATACGATTTTTTCCTAAATATTTTCGTAAAACTTTTACAAATGTTCTTAAACTTCCCTCATTTGGAGTTTCATTATAATCCCAGATATTATTGAAAATCTCCTCTTTTGTTAAAGGTTTATTTTGATTTTGTAGAAAAAATGCAAGTAATTTAGCCTCTTTTGGTTTTAGTGATACCCTATTACCATCTACCTTGAGTATAAAATTAAGTGTATCAAAACTGCTTCTATCATCTATTCTAACTATTTTGTCAATACTTTTATAATGCCTTTTTATTACTGCCTCTATTCGTGCAAGTAACTCTTTTAAAGCAAAAGGTTTTCTAATATAATCATCACACCCTGCTTCAAATCCACTTGTAACATCATCAACACCATGTAAAGATGTAATAAATATAGCAGGTGTTTCATTACCATCTTGACGAATCTCTTTTAAAAGCTCTATACCATTTTTTATAGGAACTTTAACATCAAGCAAAAGTAGATCAAAATGCTCTTCATAAAGCTTTTCAATAGCATCTTGTGCATCAAAACTCTGTACCACTTCAAAATTATTAGCAGATAAGAACTGTACAACAGTATTGCTCAACTCAATATCATCTTCTAGTAAAAATATTTTTGGTTTCAAACATTTGCCCTATATTAAAATTTAAATTTTAAATTATTTTAGCGTAATATTTCATCTTGTGTTCACCTTTTAAAGCTATAATACTCTCCTAAAATTTTTTAATTAAGGGATTAAAGTTTATGAAGCAACTTATAAGATACTCAGCATTTACTGTAGCTTTAGGAGTCTCTCTTTTTGCAGCTGATGGAAAAACACTGTTTGAACAAAAGTGTGCATTCTGCCATATGACAACAAAACCTACACCACAACAACGTTCACAAATGGTAGCACCACCAGCTGCTGGAGTAATGTTTCATGTAAAAGATAGATATCCTAACAAAGCAGATGCGGTAAATTTTATTGTAGATTATGCACATAATCCATCTAAAGAGAAGGCTCTATGTCCTTCAATCAGACGATTTGGACTTATGCCATCACAAAAAGGTGCAGTTACAAAAGATGAGTTAAAAGCAATAGCATCTTATATGTTCGACACATTCCCACCATCAGGTTTCAAACACCCTAAAGGTATGGGAATGGGTATGGGAATGCCGTTACAGCGTTAAATTAATTCCAATCATGAATATGATAATGTGAGTGTTCCACACCGTCATGGCGATGCTTATGACGGTGCATCAACCTTGCCTCTATCATCAACTCTTTTTTATCTAAAAGAGTCTTTAAATCTCCATCATAGAGAAGTTTATGATCGTGGCTTAAAACCAATGCTCTATCGCCAAGCTCTGAAGCAAGAGATAGGTTATGAGTAGATGTAACAGTTGTAATTTCAAGCTCATCAATCAACTCTACAAGCCAAGCTGTTGTTACCGGATCAAGAC
Organism: Hydrogenimonas thermophila; assembly: GCF_900115615.1. Classification (NCBI taxonomy): domain Bacteria; kingdom Pseudomonadati; phylum Campylobacterota; class Epsilonproteobacteria; order Campylobacterales; family Hydrogenimonadaceae; genus Hydrogenimonas; species Hydrogenimonas thermophila. The sequence goes on from NZ_FOXB01000009.1 coordinate 45,730, forward strand.
TTGATGTAGGCTCATCCATCAAAAGCAGTTTTGGCTCAACAGCTAAAATAGCTGCCAATGCAACTCTTTGCTTCTCTCCTCCACTAAGAAAAAATGGTGGTGTATCAAGGTATTTTGTCAGTGAGAACTTTTTTGCTATCTCTTCAGCACGATCTTCAATATTATCAAATCCAAACTCCCTTAAACCAAACTCTATCTCTTCTCTGACTGTTGCATTAAAAAGCAGCATATTTGGATCTTGCATTAAAAATACAACATCTTTTCTAAAGCTACGAGATAACTTTTTAATACTCTTTTTATCTATCTTTTCACCACGGTAAAAAAGCTCACCCTTTTCTGGGAAAATTAGAGCATCCATTATCTTCAAAAGAGTTGACTTTCCGCTTCCGTTAATTCCAAGTAGAACAACCCTCTCCCCCTCTTCTATAGAGAAAGAGATGTCACGTAACAACTCTTTTCTTTGCCCTTTAAAGTCTATATGATCAAATGATACATCTTTTAACTCAATCATTAAAAAATCCTCTACTCTTCATTCCATTGGTTATCTCTTTTGATGTATGAAGAGTTTTGTTTAAAAAGTATAGCAGTGCTGCTTTAAGTGATATTAGCCACGTTGAAAAAGTTGGTTTGACGGTACGAGATGCATACCCCATTTTAAACTCTGAAAATGTTCTTCTAAAAATTGTCATTTGTGAAAATGCTATAGCAACAAGAGCGCTAAGCTGTTTCGAAAAAGAGAGAGCTTTAAAAAGATTTACTCTTTCAAGCATAAGAAAAGTCATAAATGTAAGCAAGACAACACGAAGATTAAGTAAAATCAGAAAATTTGGATCTATCTTTTTAAAAAGACCCATTGTAATATATGAAAGAGAGACTACAATTAGTGTTATAAACAGACTCTTTACTGTCTTTTTAAATAGATAGAAAAAAGATTTCCCTGATACTAAAAAAAGTATAGATAATCCTAACAATAGTAACATTGGTTCATGTATTGATGTAAATAAAACCAATGCCAATAGATAGAATAGAAGTATAACCTGATCTCTATTTATCTTCATCAAACACCGTCTTAAAATTCTTTTTAAGATACCTATAGAGTGCAACAGTTACAATACCCTCTATAATCCCAATCATTGAGTGAGGAACCATTAGTGCAATAGTTGTCGTTTTAAGATCAAATGGGAAAAAGAGTGGCTCTCCTGCAGATGAAGCTATAATAGGTTGAATACCCAAAATAAAAGCTACAAAGAGGGCAGGAGCATTAACTCCTATCCATCCTGCAGCAAATATAGCAAAGGTTTCATTCACCCGTTTTAAAGCCCTAAAAGTATAGTAAGCTGTAAAACTTCCTATAAATGCAATAGCCAATACATTTATACCAAGTGTAGTAACACCACCCTCACCAAAAAAGAGTGCTTCAATGACTATGACCATTGAGATTGCACCAAATGCCAAATAAGGAGAAAAAAGGAGTGCAATCAGCGCAACTCCACTCAAGTGCGCTGATGTCCCTCCAGGCAACGGTATAGTTATAAGCATAAGCACAAAACTAAGTGCTGAAAGTGTAGCAAGAAATGATATCTGATCACTCTCTAATTTAGCTTTTTTAAATGCCATATACCAAAGTGCTACTGTTACACCTGTAACCGGTATATAAGTCTGAGGTGATATAAATCCGTCAGGAATATGCATTGTTTACCTACTTAATTAAAATAGTGTCGAAAAAGTAAAGAGTGCTCTATAATCCTCTTTTCCCTCAGCACCCTGCTGTTGACTCTCTTCATTCAAATCTGTCCACATTGGAGTTTTGATCCCAAATCCTGCACTAATGCTTCCTTTATATATGCGAAAGCCAATTGTATCATATAAAATATGACCGCCGGTAGCACTCTCATATACTCCATCAACTTTATCACGCCCTAAGTTAAGATAGTTAGCCTCTATATTAAAATCGACTCGAAATTTACTCTCTGCATTTGTATATAGTCTATAAGTAAGGGCTGTATTTAGCCTTATTTCATCAGCATACTTTACACTTGTGCCATCTGGATAAGTATATTCTAAAAATGTATTGTATGAAGTATCAGCTATAAATGTCCATCTATTACCAAACCACTTTGTAGCACTGACTCCAAGCATAAAAGATGGTTTACCAAAGCTAAGTTGAACACTTGGATCAAAGTATGTTCCATCACTTTTCTTTTGAGACGGACTTCCTGTTGGCAATGATACATTAAAAAAAGTGCTGAAATGCCAATCTTCCATATCATCTAAACTCTCTTTTTTTGGTACAAGTTTAAAACCATCATCATAAGCAAACCCTAAAACTCCCATTAGGTTAATATCATGAAAACCACTTGTCTCTTCACCATTGTCAAAAGTTTTAACATAGTAAGGTGCAAAAATATAACCGCTAAAATATGATGTAAATCCATACCCTAGTCCATACATCCAGTAGTTATGTCTCTTCATCTCATCATCACTAGCAGGAGTATATGTCTCAAAATTTACATAGTCTACCTTCATATACCCAAGATACTTTCCTTCAGGTAGCGGTGTTGAAGCTGTAGTCTCTATTGGAGCTCCAGGTCCTTCCAATCCTCCTACACCAACAGATGCAACACCATGATGTGCATATAGTGCAGATGATAGTAGTAGCGATCCAAAAAGTATTCGTTTCATAATTAATCTCTCCTCTTCTTTATAAATGACAATATAGTAAAAATAGCTATAATCAATGCAATACCTACAAACATTTTTGCAAACTTTTCATATAGTGTTTGAGAACCATCAACAATCTTCATATCTTTATCGACAGCCACTTTTACAACAGCTCCGTGACCATCTTCACTCATAACTTTAACAACCCACTCACCCTTTTGATCAGGCAAAAAAATGACACGAGAATATTTGTCAGTTCTTCCAACTGCAAATGGGATCTCACTCTTGGGAGCATAGACTTCATACGGCTTGTATGAAAAATCTTCTGAACCATTGAATGAAAAAGCTACAACTACAGCACTGTTGTAGATAATCTTATGGTGAAGATCGTGTGCAAATAGTGAGATCATTGCAAATAACAAAACTGTTAAAACTCTCATTCTTTTACCTCAAAATTGAGTGCAGTTGTATGAACTATCTCATCACACTTTCCATTACCACAAGGTTCACGAAGTGTTGCTTTTATGTTTTGAAGACCGCTATGTCTAATGCGTATATTTATCTTCCCATCCTCATCTGTTGTTCCTCTCACCTTGTCATCATAAGCTACAACAACATCTTTAACAGGCTTTGAGTGGTAAAATAGTTGCAATCTAGCCTTCTCTCCTACACTTTCAGGCTTTTTAAGTAAAACTATTTCAAGATTGTCAGATATTGGCTTTTTAGAGTTTTTTTCTACTCTCTTAACACTCTCAAAACTTCGCCAACTCTTAATAGCCATTTTTACTTTATCTTTTGGAAGATGTTTAGTACCGTAAGGTGTTTTGGTAAAGTAGCCATTATCCATCAATATAAATAGTTCATCGCACTCCCCTTTTACAACAAAAGGGTAACTCTCATTTACCTGTGGCTTTATCACTTTACCACCATTTGAGCATATTACATTTATTACAGATTTTGGATCGTAAGGCATAACTTTTTTACCGCCATGCTCTTTTGTAAGATGCAAATGACCATAGTTAAGAGTCCAGTTTTGCCCATCTTTTTCGATCCAAACATCATGAGCAAACATAAGTATAGGCATAAGCATAGCTAATACTACTTTCATTAAACACTCCTATCTTTTTACTTTCAAAAGCTGTTCAGGCCTGATACATCAGCTTCGAACGGGAGTATAACAGCAGCAATGTTACAGAGCTATAAAAAAATTTATATCTTATCTAATTTTGGAACTAAAAAGATGAAACTATAATCTATAGGACTAAAGTCCTATCCCCAAATAATGGGGAAGACTTTAGTCTCATATAATATTTCAGATGCCTCAACTATCTTTCATAAATCTGCGATAGAGCATCGGCAGAAGAAGAAGAGTAAGAGCTGTTGAAGAGATAAGACCAAAAATTACAACTATTGCAAGTGGCTTTTGAATCTCAGAGCCAGGTCCTGTTGCATAGAGCATAGGTACCAATGCAAGGGCTGCAATGGTAGCAGTCATAAGTACAGGTCGTAACCTTCTTTTTGCTCCCTCTATAACAACCTCTTTTATAGGAAGAGATCTTGCTAATTCATTGAAGTAGCTTATCATAACGACACCATTTAATACTGCAATACCAAGCAAGGCAATAAATCCAACAGATGCAGGAACTGACAAGTAACTATCAGTGACATATAGTCCAAATATTCCTCCCATCATAGCAAGAGGAATAGTTGTAAAGATAATGACACTTTGCAAAATAGACTTAAAAGTCATATATAAAATCATAAATATAAGAACCAATGCAATCGGAACAACTATAGACAAACGCTCCATTGTAGCTTGCTGATTTTTAAACTGTCCTCCATATGTTATGGAGTAGCCTGCCGGAAGTTTAATCTCTTTTGCAATATTTGCTTTGAGATGATCAACAAATGTAACAAGGTCTATACCCGTAACATTAGTCTGTATAGATACAAATCTACGTGCGTGTTCATGCTTAATCTCAACCGGACCACTACTACGAATAATAGTTACAACTTCTGACAAAGCAATCGGTTCACCTTTTTGACCAACCAGATAAAGCTCATCAAGATTCTTTCTTAGGTAATCTCCTCGTACAATAATAGGAAACTGCTTCATTCCTTTATATATAGTACCAATCTCTACTCCACTGACAGCAGCTTTTAGCAAGTGTGCAACATCGGTTTTATCGAGTCCATAGTTTCCGAGTTTCTCATCGTTAAACCGTAGTTCTTGGTAAGCAACCCCTTCATTTTGGCGCATATAGACATCTTGACTACCTTCAGTCTTTTCAGTAATCTCTTTAATAGCAATGCCAAGCTCATTAAGCTTATCAATCTCTTCGCCAAAAATCTTAATGACAACATCTCCTCTTGAGCCTGTCAACATCTCTGATGTACGCATCTCAATAGGTTGTGTAAAACTGTACTCTATCCCCTGAATACTCTCCAGAACTTTTCTCATCTGATCTTTAAGCCACTCAGTATCCTGTTTTCTCCACTCTGACTTTGGTTTGAACACTAAGAATGTATCTGTATCATTCAATCCCATAGGATCAAGTCCAATCTCATCTGACCCTGTTCTTGCAATAATAGATTTAATTTCAGGAACCTCTTTCATCAACCTCTTTTGAATCTCCGTATTTAGAGCAATACCAGCAGGAATGTTGATTGAAGGTGGCGCTTCAATACCTATTACAATATTTCCTTCATCCATTGTAGGCATAAATGTTTTACCTATATTGGCAAAAGCATAGAATGTACCGCCTAAAAGGACCAATAAGAGTGCATATATTCCAAACTCTGCTTTGAATGCACCCTTTAAGAGAGGCTCATACCCCTTTAAGAGCCACTTCATTAAGAATGTATCTTCATGCTTTGGTTTACGTATAAAAAATGATGCAATTGTTGGAATAATAAAGAGTGCCAATAGAATTGATGCCGCAAGAGTAAAGACAATGCTCAGTGCAACAGGTGCAAAGAGTTTACCACCCAAACCTTGCAACATCAAAAGAGGCGTAAAGACAATAATAATGATGAATACTCCAGAGATAACAGGAGTACTTACCTCTTTTGCTGCATTATAAATTATCTGTATTCGACTCCAACTCTTTGATTGAGGATGAGCAAGTCTTGCAATGATATTTTCAACCATTACAACACCTGAGTCTATAATCATACCAATAGCAATAGCTATACCACCAAGACTCATAAGGTTAACACTGATTCCAAAGTAGTACATCAAAATAAATGCACTTAGAATTGCCAAAGGCAATATCAGCGCAACAGTAATAGCCGATACAAAACTTCCAAGAAAGAGAAGAAGCACAACAAGAACAAGCAAGACAGCTTCAGTCAAAGCCTTTTGAACCATACTGACAGCTTTGCCTATCAAGTCACTTCTATCATAAAAGATATTTAATTTTGTACCTTCCGGAAGTCTCTTTTCAAGCTCTTTAAGTCTCTTTTTTACCTCAGCTGTAACATGAGATGCATCTGCACCTTTGAGTCCCAACACTAACCCTTCAACAGCTTCACCCTCTCCATCTTTGGTAACATAACCATATCTGGTAAGTGCATCTATAGATATATCTGCAATATCTCCAAGACGTATGATTGCTCCGTTATCTTCAACCTTTACAACAAGGTTGGCTATATCTCTACTCTCTTTCATACGACCAGGAAGGCGTACCAAAAGAGCTTCATCACCTCTCTCTATTCGCCCTGCACCAAAGTTGGCATTATTCTTTTCAATTTTTTGTTCAATCTCATCCAGAGTTATTCCAAGAGATGCCATACGTGCAAAATCAGGTTTAATGCGATATGTTTTAACCTCTCCACCAAGAGCATTTACATCTGCAACACCCTCTATATTACGAAGTTCAGGGCGTATAATCCAATCTAAAAGAGTTCGCTTCTCCATAAGCGACAGTGTAGGAGACTCAATTGTAAACATCAATATCTCACCAAGAGGTGTCGTAACAGGAGCTATACCGCCAGATACTGAAGGTGGCAAATCATTTTTAATATTGTTAAAACGCTGATAAACTCTGTCACGAGCCCAGTAAAGGTCTGTTCCCTCTTCAAAGTCGATTGTAACATCTGCAAGAGCATACTTTGAAATAGACCGTACAATCTTTTGATGAGGAATCCCCTGCATCTCAAGCTCAATAGGAATAGTAATCTGCTGTTCCACCTCTTTAGGTGTCATTCCAGGTGCTTTAATGATGATTTTTACCTGTGTTGTGGAGACATCAGGGAAAGCATCTATCGTTAATTTGGAGTAAGATATGATACCCCCGGCAGCAATTGCCAATGCAATAATAATGGCAAAGACTCGCTGAGAAAGAGCAAAACCAATGAGTTTATCAATCATCTGCCTGCCCCTCCAAAGCACCTTTTAAAGCAATTACACCACTGACAGCTACTTCTAAACTTGTTTTTAAATCTTGTGAAACAACATAAACAGTATTACTGCTTCGTCCCAAAACGGTAACAGGTACAAGTTTGAAACCTTTTTGTGTCTTAATAAAAACAGCTTCTCTATCATCATAATCTATAACTGCAGAAGATGGAAGAGCAAATGCATTTTGAGGCCAATATAGTTTTATATTTCGCTTTTCATCAGGCATAATAGCCATATCTGTTTCAGGAAGAAGGTGAATAGCAACTGTTTGGGTTCTACTATCTACAGCACCTGAAATTGACTCAACCTTTACAGGCTTATCACCTACATATAGTTCAAACCCAGGTTTAAGACGCTTTGCAATTTTTAAAGGTAAAGCTACTTCAAAATGTGCCCCTTTTGGATTTAAGATCGTCATCAAATGCTCACCACGCTCCACATACATCTTTGGATATACATTCATATCAGATACTTTACCGCTTATAGGAGCAAATATGCTAATTTCTGGAATCGGCTTTTTACTCTCTTTAATTTTTTCTACCTGCTCTTTAGAGAGTCCCCACTCTATTAGAAGATGATAGTAAAAAAAGCTTTGTGTAGTATATTTAGCAAGTCTGTTTTTTGCTTCAAGAAATCTCTTTTTTGCAACTACTGCTGCTTCATATAGAGGCTTCAAACGATTTACTTCATTAGCACAATACTCTTTTTCTATCAATGTATCTATATATTTTGACTCCAATTCAAGCAGTTTTGGACTCTTGATGATTACAAGCTTTCTTCCTTTTTCAACAGGCTCATAAATATGAACATTTAAATACTCTATTACCCCTTCAACAGGTGCATCTATTCTATATATTTCATTAGCTGACAAATGCCCTTTTGCAAGGAAACTTCCAAGATAAACCCTCTTAGTAGATTTTGGATGAGCCGTTTTAACCATTTTATTTTGACTGTTTATAATAATCTCTTTAGAAATAATTGGCGCAGTAAGAATAAATGTAACTAATAATAACTTTTTTATCATTTTTAACTCCTAATCAATTTTTTACTAACGGCAAGAAGGAGCCAAACTGACTCTTTCTGGATCGATAGCGTAGTTATAAAGATAGTTCGATACAGCTTCATGCCGTTTTGTTTTAAGATCAAGTATAGTTTCAATCATCTGCAGCTTTGTTTCAGCAGCTTTAAGCATAGATATAAAACTCTCTTCACCAGCTACAAAGCGCATACGGCTCTGTGAAATGAGAGTGTCAGTAGAGAGTTTTATAGAGCTTTCAGTATTGCTAACATGATTTCTGTAAATATCAAGACGTGTTTCTAATGCTTTAGTATCTTGTGCATACCTTTTTTGAAAAGCTTCAAGCTCATGACGGGCGGCAGCAAACGTATGCATAGCAGCAGCTCTTTCAGCCTCATTTTTAGATCCAAAAGCCAATGGTATAGATAGACTTAGTACATAACGGCGTGTATCTATTTCATCAACATATGTTCCATCAATACCTAAAGTTTGAGTCCTATTGCCAGATAGTTCAACCATCTTTTTGGCACTTGTTACTTTGCCTTCTAGCATTGGCCAAAGAGCCGAGTATTTAGGATCAAAGAGTTTATTAAAATCAGGTCTCAATCTACGACACTCAAATTGACCATCAAATGGAACAATTGCCTCTATCTGAGCCTCATACTCTTGTAGTCTGCTATCAAGTTCTGATATTTGAAGATTTAAGTTTTCCAATGCCAAGTGTGCCATAATAGATTTACTGGCATCAAATTCCCCAAAACGGACACCTTTGTCTATGTACCTGTTCATCTCATCATAAATGACTCCAAGCTCACCTTTAGCCTGTAGTGCTTTCATTGTAATACAGTAAGAGCCGTAAAGCTGCCATAAACGAGCTTTTATGCGATTCTTTTCTATCTCTTTTAGCATCTTTGCATAGTTTTTTTCCTCTTTTAGCAAAGCTTCAATTTTAGAACCGCTTAACATAAAATCTTTACCAATAGATACAGAATATTCAGTACCAGAATCACTTCCATCTTTTACATCAGCATATGTAAGATCACCTCCTACACGCCAGCCATCATTATAGACAGATGCTCTTTTTTGTTCAAACTCAGCATCAATAGCTTCACTGCGGCTTTTATACAGATCACTCTGTTTAACCCTATCAAAAAGTGTACTAATAGAATCTGCAAAAATTAGTGCAGGAACAAGCATAATAAATAGATATCTCATAATATAAATCTCCTTTTATTTGTGTACTCTTGTACTCTTTATGTAACAGGAGTAAAGAAAAAATAGAATGGTTTTGATTAAAAAAAGGTCAAACTAGTTTTGGAGGAGTAAAGGGAGGATTAGTAAAGTCTTGAGATAAAAGAGTTTGCAATCTAAACTCTGGTGTTATTAGTCGAACTTCACGCATTAATATGCGTTCTGATGATGTTAATGCAGGAGAGTGAAATACCTGATGTTCAACAGCAGTAGGATAGTGAGAAACATTTTGTTGTATATGTGCTTTAGTAATAGAACTATTACTTACTGCATCATCTTGCCCAATCATATAATCATGAGCTATAAATGCTGTCATAACAATTAATAAGATTTTTCCTACAATACTTTTTATTCTTTTCATTAGGAAGAGTATATCAAAGATTTATTACATAAGTTGTACTTTTTTGAGAGTACTATTTTTTTTCAAGTTATTTTAATAAAAGACTATTTTCTTTATTATTTAATTTCTAAACTTTTTAAAAACCTTTTTAAAATCAAGATTTACTTTACAAGTAGTCTCTTCAAAAAAGTAGGTTTCTTCAAAAAAATTACCCTCTTTTATATACTTTTCACCATTATGTTTATAAATCTTTGCTCTTAAATCATCAGGATAAACTATTATGTAATACTTTACTTTTTCTGTTTCATAGAGATCAAACTTATATACTTCATCTTTCTTTGCTGTTGATTTACTTATAATCTCTACAATAATCTCAGGAGCTTTTGTAAGATAGTCTTCATTTTTTTCATTACAAATTAAAACAACATCTGGCCGCACTACAGTTCTTTCAGATATTTTGTAATCAATTCTACCTAAAACTTCGCAATTATGACATTCTTCTAATTGTCCCAATAAAAAACTTGAAATAGAAACTAAAATACTCTGATGCTTACATATAGGAGAAGGAGACAAGGCAAAAGGAATGCCTTCTATTAACTCCCAATCTCCTTCCCAAAGTTTGCAATCATCATAAGTATAATTAATATCTTCTAACTTAATAGAGATCATATTGATTCTTTAAATTAATGCAAGAAGTGTCTAACTCCTGTAAAGTATAGCGCAATTCCATGTTCATTGGCAGCTTCAATCACTTCATCATCACGGATTGATCCGCCCGGCTCTATGATCGCTTTTACACCTGCAGCCGCTGCAGCATCTATGGAGTCTCTAAATGGGAAGAAGGCTTCACTAGCCATTGCAGCACCTGTAACATCCAAGCCTACCTCTTCTGCTTTTTTAAGAGCACATCTTGCAGCATCAACACGGCTTGTCATACCCATACCAACTGCTACCATTGCTCCATCTTTTACATAAACAACACAGTTAGACTTTGTAAGTGCAGCAACTTTATAAGCAATTTCAAGATCTTTCATCTCTTGCTCTGTTGCCTCTCTATTTGACTTACACTCAGCACCAGTTATCTCTTCATCTTTAACTTTGTCAGCATCTTGATAAACAAATCCGCCAGAAATATGCTTGAAGTCATAAGCATCATCACTTACAAGAAGTCTGTCACTATCATATTCAAATAGCTTAATACGCTTTTTAGATGCAAATACTTCTCTTGCTTCAGGAGTAATTCTACCGGCAATAATTACTTCAAGGAAGATTTCATTCATCTTTTCAGCTAACTCTTTATCGACTACACCATTTACAGCAACCACACCGCCAAATGCAGAAACAGGGTCACACTTCAGTGCATCTACATAAGCATCAAGCAAACTATCGCGGATTGCAAAACCACAAGGGTTTCCATGCTTGACAATACAAACAGCATTTTCCTCTCCAAATGCTGCCGCAATTTTAACAGCTCCACTTATGTCTGTGAGGTTATTAAAACTAGCCTCTCCCTTGATGGTTTTAAAGTTTTTGCTAAAAAAGTTATCAAACTCATACAATGCACCCTTTTGATGAGGGTTTTCACCATAACGAGTATTGCAAACTTTGTTTCCAACAATAAACTGTTTATCTCCAAAACCATCATTAAATCGCTTATTCATATAGTTTGCTATCATACTGTCATATGCTGCTGTATGCTCGAACGCTTTGATCATTAGATTTCTTCGCATTTCAAGCGTATTGTTTCCATTTTTAAGCGCTTCAAGAATCGGTGCATAATCATTTGGATCAGTTACAATAATTACATCATTGAAATTCTTTGCGGCACTTCTGACCATTGCAGGACCGCCAATATCGATATTTTCAATGATTTCATCAAAATCATCGGTTCTCTCAATTGTAGCTTTAAAAGGATATAGGTTAACACAAACTAAGTCTATTCCTATAATCCCGTGTTCTTTAGCAGTCTCAACATGTGAAGACAAATCACGGCGATGCAAAATACCACCGTGAACATAAGGGTTAAGTGTTTTAACCCGTCCATCAAACATTTCAGGAAACTTTGTTACTTCGCTAATATCAATAGCTTGAATACCATTTTCCTTAAGAACCTTTAGAGTTCCACCTGTTGAAACAATTTCAAAGCCAAGCTCTTCCAACCCTTTGGCAAACTCTACAACACCTGTTTTATCACTTACACTTACTAACGCTCGTGACATTAAAATTCCTTAATTAAATATCTTGTTCAATAATTCGCTTAAATGTATTAAAATAGAGATCTTTCAACTCAGCCATTGGCATCTTGATATCGTTGACTTTAACATAGTCGCCACCAACAGTTCCAATAGCCTCACACTTCAATCCTCGCTCTTTTGCCATTTGAGCTACTGCATCTAAGTTCTTTGGATCTACTTCAAGAATCGCTCGGGCAAAACTTTCACTGAAGATATTTACATCTTCTTTCAAGTCTGCATTAACATCAGCACCCATACCACTAACAGCTGCCATCTTTGCGATTGCTATAGCTAAACCACCTACATTTAGGTCTTTAGCTGCTTTAAGAAGCCCTTTTTTATTTGCCTCTATTACCAAGTCCCAAAGTGCTAGCTCTTTATCGTAGTCAATCTTAGGGAGTTTTCCGCCTGTTACACCAAATAGCTCTTTTAGATATAGGCTACCACCAAACTCTTTATCAGTTTCACCAATTAAAAGAAGAGTATCTCCCTCATCTTGAAAACTTGAAGGAAGAACATTTTCTTGAGACTCATTTACACCAACCATAGCAACTGTTGGAGTTGGGAAAACACTAACACCATTTGTTTCATTATATAGAGAAACATTTCCACCAGTTACAGGTGTATTTAGCTTAGAGCATGCCTCTTTAATACCTTCACAACCTTGTGCAAACTGCCACATTACTTCTGGATTTTCAGGGTTACCATAGTTTAGACAGTCAGTAATTGCTAAAGGTCTAGCACCGCTCATTGCAACATTTCGTCCAGACTCTATGACAGCTGCCGCAGCACCACCTTTAGGATCAATGTAGCAGTATCTTGGGTTACAGTCAGAACTCATCGCAATAGCACGACCATTCTCTTTAACGCGTATTACAGAAGCATCAAGTTTACCGCCATTTTTGATTGTATTGGTCTGAACCATAGAGTCATACTGCTCGTAGACCCAAGCTTTGTCAACTACTTCAATTGACTGAACCAATTTTTCAAAAGCTGACTGGTTAGAAGGAAGCTCATATTTGTCAATATCAATATCTTTGATTTCATCCAAATATTTAGGACATGATACAGGACGATCTAGTACAGGAGCCTCTTCACTAACAGGATCAACAGGTACTTCAGCAACTTTTTCGCCATGCCAATAGAGTTCCATCAACCCTGTATCTGTAACTTCACCGATTACAGCACAATCAAGTCCCCACTTTTCAAAAATCTCTATAATCTTATCTTCCGTTCCCTTGCGAGCACAAATAAGCATACGCTCCTGAGATTCACTAAGCATCAGCTCATATGGTGTCATTCCCTCTTCACGCATAGGAACTTTATCAAGATCCATACGCATACCACTGCCACTTCTGCCTGCCATCTCAAATGAGCTAGATGTCAAACCTGCCGCACCCATATCTTGAATACCTACTACATAGTCTGTTTTAAATAGCTCCAAGCAAGCTTCAAGCAGCAATTTTTCAGTAAATGGGTCTCCTACCTGGACTGTAGGACGAAGCGATTTTGACTCTTCAGTAAAACTGTCTGAACTCATAACAGCTCCACCCAATCCATCACGTCCAGTTTTGGAACCAACATATATGACAGGGTTTCCTATACCTTCTGCTTTTCCGTAAAATATCTCATCAGCTTTAGCTATTCCTAAAGTAAAGGCATTTACAAGAATATTTCCGTTATAGCTCTCATCAAAGAATGTTTCACCACCAACTGTAGGAACACCCATACAGTTTCCGTATCCGCCAATACCTGCTACAACACCACGAACAAGATGACGCTGATAAGCTGCTGTTTGGTCATCTCCACGAACACGTCCAAAACGAAGAGCGTTTAGATTTGCTACAGGTCTAGCTCCCATTGTAAAAACATCACGTAAAATACCGCCAACACCTGTTGCAGCACCTTGATACGGTTCAATGAAACTAGGATGGTTATGGCTCTCCATCTTAAAGACAGCTGCATAACCCTCTCCTATATCAATAACACCAGCATTCTCACCAGGTCCTTGAATAACCCATGGTGCTTCAGTTGGGAAACCTCGCAGATACTTTTTACTCGACTTGTAACTACAGTGTTCACTCCACATTGCACTGAAAATTCCAATTTCGACCAGATTAGGTTCACGTCCTAATATCTTTTTAATATGCTCATAATCTTCTTCGGAAAGTTTGTGTGCCTTTAAAATCTCGGCAATATCCTGTTCCATACGGGTACCCTTGCATTAAAATCTAAAAGTAGCGAATATTATATAAAAAGAGTGCTTGGATATGGTTAAAATCTTTTTAGCAAAATCTTTACACCTTCCAATGATGCGTTTTCCATACGACTCTTCTCTACTCTAAGCCCCTCACAACTTGCCAAAAGAGCATAATCACCAATTCGTTTACGAACTATTTCAATCAGTTCAGGATTATGTTCAATCACACCACCTCCAAAAACTAAAATCTTTGGATTCATAATCGTAACCATCGTAGCTGCTGCATAAATCAAAGCTTCAATATAGCTTTCTGCTATCTTCATAGCATCAGGATTTTTTGAACTCTTTAACTGTTGCAAAGTTGTCTCTTCTTTCAATCCAAAATACTTTATCCATTTTTGAATACCGCTTCCAGAAGCATAAAGTTCAAGACAATTATCTTTTCCGCAACCACACTTAAAAGGTGCTGTTTTATATGGTATATGACCAATCTCACCTGCAAGATTACGCCATCCATGAACAATTTTGCCATCGACAATCAAACCACCGCCAAGTCCCGTACCAGAGTAGAGAGCTACAAGCTCTTTTTCATTCCAGTAAACTGATTCAGCCAATGCAGCGCAGTTTAGATCGTTTTCCAAAATAAGAGATACACCAAAATTTGTTTCAACAAAATCTTTAAGTTTAGGCTCTTTGACATCAATATTTGGAGCTGAAATAATTACTCCATTATGCACCTGTCCGGCAAAAGATACTGCTATAGCATCGATCTGTGGATAACGCCTTAACATTGATGTAATAAACTCTAAAAGTGGCTGTTCTTTGCTTTGAAACTTACCACATACATCATCTTCACCAAGAAGCTCATAGCGTAACCACGTACCACCAACATCAATGGCAAGTTGACTCATAAGAGACTCTCATAAAGTTTCAGATACTCTTTAGCACACTTTTGAATAGAAAAATCGCAACTCATATTAAATGTACGGATACTGTTTAACTTTCTTCTGTTTCCATATAGTTTAATTGCACTATCTATACTTTGCAAAAAGAGATCTTTTTTCATTTTATTAAAGACAAATCCCATACCACAAACTCTCTTTCTTGGTATGATTTGGTGGATGGTATCTTTTAAGCCTCCAGTTTTGTGAACCAGTGGAATGGTACCGTAACGCATCGCAACCATCTGATTTAACCCACACGGTTCAAAGAGTGAAGGCATAACCAAAAAGTCTGCCGCTGCATACATTTTATGTGCAAGGGTCTCATCATAACCAAAATGTAGATGAAAGTTAAACTTTTTTTGTGCCACTTTTTGCAAAGCAGAATGGTACTTATTCTCCCCATCACCAAGCATAACAAACACCAAAGGTCGTTTTAACATCTCTTCAATTGACTCAATTATAAGTTCAAGCCCCTTTTGCTCTACAAATCGACCAATAAATATAAAAAGTGGTAATGTAGATTGTTCCATCTCAATCTCACGAAAAAATGACTTTTTGCAGACCATTTTCCCTCTTTTTGAAGTTTTACTATATGTTGCAGGAAGTGCCGGATCGGTTGATGGATCAAAAAGTTTGGTATCGATCCCATTTAGAATACCGGTTAATTTCTCACTATGAAGACGCAAATAGCCATCCAATCCACAACCAAACTCAGGTGTTAGAATCTCAACTGCATAGCTTGGACTAACTGTTGTAACCGCGTCAGCATTGCCAATGCCTGCTTTCATCCAATTTACCTCTCCGTAAAACTCAACCTCTTCCATCCTAAAATGTTTTGGATCAATTCCAGTTCGAACCATTGAAGATTTTGGAAAGAGTCCCTGATAAGCAAGGTTATGAATTGTATAGACTATTTTGGTACTTAAACCAGTATCACGCACTAAAAGTGCAGTAAGTGCAGTATGCCAATCATTAAGATGCAAAATATCAAAAAAGTCTCTTTTAACTATTTCAACAATCGTATGACAAAAGATAGCAAATCTTAAATCATTATCTTCATACCCTTCTTCAGAATGTCCATATAAAGAGTCTCGTTCACACAATAGTTCATTGTAAACAAAAACTACTTTCAAACCATCTATTGTTGTAGTAAAAAGCTCAATATCGTAAGAGAGTCCACCAAAAGAGAGGTTAAAAGAGTCTCCAGTTGAACAAATATCATAATGAGTCTTATCTATGCATCTATAAAGGGGCATAATTGCCGTAACATCGATTCTTCCATTTAATACTTTAGAAAGAGCCAAAGATATGTCAGCCAATCCCCCACTTTTAGCAAAAGGAGAAATCTCAGCTGATGCAAATAGTAATTTCATTATTGTTCCTCAAAAGAATTGACTCTTATGATAGTAATATAACTTTATAGATTGCAAAAAGATTGGAAGAGAAAAGAGAGTAGTTGTTTAAACTACCATTAATTGATGTAAAGGTTTACACCAATTTAATGATAGTCATCTCTTTATGCATAAATAGAGAAGCTTGAAGCACTTACTTGAGAGTCATCATCTTTAGTTGGATTCAATATATCTAATAAAGATTGGAAATAATCTTCTTCACTCATACTGGCTTTATCAACCTCTTTCATTTGAGACATTGCCTTTTGTCTATCTTCCATACTTAAAGAACTCATTTGTTCTCTTAATTGTGTTCTCTCTTCTTGTGACAATGATTGCATAATATCTTTCATTCCACCATTACCAGCACCACCTGCACCATTCATCTGTCTCATTTGTGCCTGTTGCATTGCACCACTTGAATTTACTGTCATAATTTGCTCCTTTTTAGAATAACTTTTTTACAAGCAATATCTATTCCATAAAATCCATAATATATAGTTTTCAAAATCTATAGATTTACTTGACAATAAAATTTTTATCAATTATAATTTTGAGAAATTAAATACCTTCTAATAAAAATCTCTAATTTTATTCTAAACAAAAGGGCAATATATGCAATTAAAAACAGTAATATTTATACTATTAACCATATCTCTTGCTTTATCTGAAGAGGTTAAAAGTAAAAAAGGCTACCGCCTCCTCGCCTGGAATGACCTAGGAATGCACTGTATGGATGGAAATGACTACTCAGTCTTTTCAATCTTGCCACCATATAATAACCTAGTAGCCCAACTTATAAAAAAAGATGGAACACCACAACATATTACAAGTGGTGTGACACTTACTTATGAAGCAGTACCATCATTAGATGGTAAGTGGAATACAACGAGTGTTACTAAAACAAACTTTTGGGATTATGTTTTAAGTCTATTTGGTGTAACACTTGAAGCAGATAAAGGACTTGCTGGAAGTTATGTACAGAGTAAAACTCCTCAACCTCTTCATTATGACTCTACTCATAAATGGTGGACAGCAGAAGGTATTCCTGTCTCTCCAAAAAATGATGATGGCTCTTACAATATGTACCCAATGGTAAAAGTGGTTGCAAAAGATAACAGTGGTAATGTACTAGCAGAGACAACTACAGTTTTACCAGTAAGTGATGAGATGGATTGTAAAAAGTGCCATAGCTCTACATCAAATTATGATGATGCTAAACCAAGTAGTGGTTGGGTAAATTTGAGTGATCCAGAGAAAGATTATAAATATAACATTTTAAGACTGCACGATCAAAAACACCCAACAGCTGTAGCAGAACATAATAGCTCTTTAAGCGCAAAAGGTTGGAACTATAAAGCAGAAGGTTTGGAAGCAACAGCCAATAGCGGAACACCTATACTTTGTGCATCTTGTCATAAGAGTAATGCTCTGCCAGGAACTGGAGTTGATGATATAAAACCATTAACCCAAGCACTGCACTCTAAACACACAGATGTTACAGACCCAGATACAGGACTTACACTAAATAACAGTACAAACAGAAATGCTTGCTACACTTGCCACCCAGGTGCAACAACTCAATGTTTAAGAGGTGCAATGGGAAATGCTAAAAACCCTGATGGTACAAGTAAAATGCAGTGCCAAAGCTGTCACGGTGTAATGAGTGCAGTAGGA
>NZ_FOXB01000010.1 GCF_900115615.1 Hydrogenimonas thermophila
ATGCAATGTAGATTTGGACGGTATTTCAATTTCATCTTTTTCAAAAATATCTTTAAGTATCGGGTTTTCTTTATTATAAACCATCCACCCAAATATCTCTTTGAATTTTGTATTACCCTTTAGTAATGCAAATATTACCATAAATAGCACTTCTGCTAATGGATACTGTATCTTTCCTATATCTACTCTATAATCTGGTATTGTCTTTAACGATTCAAGCAATGCTTTTGCTTTTGTATATTGTTTCATTGTTGACCCCTCATTTTTTTGAGTCAACTCAAGCAAAAATCTTTCCAAAATCTTTTTTTTATAAATATTTAAAATTTCATCGGATTTGGCTGCTACTCAAGACTTTGTATTAAAATTTAAGAAAAAGTAAAAGAATATTTTGTATAATTCCGTCACAAATCTTCAGTCCTTCTTTTGGGATTTATGGAAAAAGAACAAATTTTCTGCTAAACTAACCTCATTGGATGGTCGCGTAGCTCAGTTGGTAGAGCACTACCTTGACATGGTAGTGGTCACAGGTTCAAGTCCTGTCGTGGCCACCATCTTCTTAAATAAGTTAAAACTTAACAACTAAATGTTAAAATTTTTGAAAGCGCACTTATGCAAGAATTTTATTGCATAAAAATATTAGTTTTTAACTATTGACTTTAAATAATAAAAAAGAAGGAATTGCTTGGAAGAAAAAGAGATTATTGCCTATAAAGATAAGAATGGGCAGATAATAGACACTCAAACTGCTGCAGAAATGGATTGCAGTGATTTTGAACCAATATATTTTGATAACTCTCCTGAAGCTCTTGAAGTTATTCGCCACTCAACCGCTCACTTAATGGCACAAGCTATTAAGCAACTCTATCCTGAAGCTAAATTTTTTGTTGGTCCTGTTGTTGATGAAGGTTTTTACTATGATTTCCGTGTTGATGCAAAGATAAGCGATGCAGATCTGAAAAAGATTGAAAAAACTATGCAACAACTGGCAAAGAAAAAGATAGCCATTGAGCGTTACTGCATAGCAAAAACAGAAGCAGAAGAGAAGTTTGCTGGTGACGATCTTAAACAAGAAGTTATGAAACGAATAGAAGATGATCGTCTATGCATCTATCGCCAAGGTGATTTTGAAGATCTTTGCCGTGGACCGCATGTGCCTAATACTAAGTTTTTGAGAAATTTCAAGTTGACCAGAGTTGCAGGTGCTTATCTTGGTGGTGATGAGAGCAGAGAGATGCTTACTCGAATTTATGGTATCTCATTTGCTGACAAAGAGAGCTTGAAAGAGTATATGCAGATGATCGAAGAGGCAAAGAAGCGTGATCATCGTAAGATTGGCACTGAACTTGGTCTCTTTATGTTCAATGATGATGCAGGTGCAGGTTTACCATTTTGGATGCCAAAAGGTGCTCGCTTAAGAGGTAAAATTGAGCAGATCTTATGGAAAGCACATCGCCGTCGTGGTTATGAGCCTGTTAGAGGTCCAGAGATTTTAAAAGCAGATATGTGGCGAACAAGTGGTCACTATGCATGCTATGGTGAGAATATGTATCTTACTGAAATAGATGAACAAGAGTATGGCATTAAGCCTATGAACTGTATAGGTCATATTCTTGTTTATAAGCAAAATATGCATAGTTACAGAGAATTGCCTCTTAAATATTTTGAGTATGGTGTAGTTCACCGCCAC
This sequence comes from Hydrogenimonas thermophila, assembly GCF_900115615.1. Lineage (NCBI taxonomy): Bacteria > Pseudomonadati > Campylobacterota > Epsilonproteobacteria > Campylobacterales > Hydrogenimonadaceae > Hydrogenimonas > Hydrogenimonas thermophila. The sequence continues at coordinate 1,688 of NZ_FOXB01000010.1, forward strand.
GAAAAGAGTGGTGTATTGCACGGTCTTTTGCGTGTTCGTGAATTTACTCAAGATGATGCACATATCTTCTGTACTCCTGAGCAGATAAAACCGGTTGTAATTGATGTTCTTGAATTTGTCGATCGTGTTATGAAGATTTTTGGTTTTGAGTATGAGATGGAGATCTCAACCAAGCCTGAAAAAGCAATCGGTAGCGATGAAATTTGGGAAACTGCAACAAGTGCACTCAAAGAAGCGTTGGATGAGAATGGTTTTGAGTATGGCATAGATGAAGGTGGTGGTGCTTTCTATGGTCCTAAGATAGATATTAAAATCACTGATGCATTGAAACGAAAATGGCAGTGTGGAACAATTCAGGTTGACTTTAACCTTCCTGAGCGATTTGATTTAGAATATGTAGATGAAAATAATGAGCGATCTCGTCCTGTTATGATCCACCGTGCAATTCTTGGAAGTTTTGAACGGTTTATTGCGATCTTAACAGAGCACTTTGCCGGCGAGTTTCCAATGTTCATTGCGCCGACACAAGTGATCTTTGTACCGATCGCAGAGGATCATGTTGCATACGCTAAAGAGTTAGCATCTGAACTCTTAGAGTTTGATGTTGATTGTGAAGTATATGATAAAAATGAGTCACTTGCCAAGCGTGTGCGTACGGTAGAAAAGCAGAAGGTTCCGATGATTGCCATCATCGGTGATGAAGAGGTCAAAAATCGTAAGGTAGCGGTTCGTGACCGAAGAAAGCGTGAACAGTATGATTTAAGCGCTGAAGAATTTATAAAACTCATCAAGGAGCAGACAAGTGAGGTTAAGATTTGAGTAAGAAAAACGATGTAATTATGAACGAAGATATCAGGGCCCGTGAGGTTCGCCTTGTAGGCGATGACGGTACACAATACGGTGTTGTCAGCCGTGACGAGGCGCTGAACAAAGCAGCTGATATGGGGCTTGACCTCGTTCTGATTGCACCGCAAGCCAACCCGCCAGTTGCTAAAATTATGGATTACGGCAAGTTTAAGTACCAGCAGGAAAAGAAAAAGAAAGAGGCAAAGAAGAAGCAAAAGCAGATCGAAGTAAAAGAGATCAAGCTTTCAGTGAAAATTGCCCAAAATGACATTAACTATAAAGTTAAGCATGCCAGAGAGTTTTTAGAGCAAGGCAAACATGTCAAATTCAGAGTTTTTCTGCGAGGACGAGAGATGGCCAATCCCGAAGCAGGTGTTGAAGTGCTCAAGTCGGTATGGCCAATGGTTGAAGATATAGCTGACTTGGAAAAAGGCCCGTTTCATGAAGGAAGATACATCAATATGTATGTAGTTCCTAAAAAAGAGAAACCAGGCAAAAAATAAGCTTTTAGATTATGGGTATTATGTTTTAGACATATTTGTCTAAAACTTTCATACCCATTACTGAAATTTCTTTCTAATTTTAACTGATTTCCTACTAACTTTTTACTCCAAAAAAACAGTATTAAAACAAATTAAGCTGAAAATAAGTTTTTTTACATTATATAATTATTTCTTAATATTTGAGTAACGGTTAATTACAGGTAAATAGAAAATATATCCAGTCCCTAAATTATATAAGTAATTTATTATTTAAAGTCTATTTCATTCAACAACCGTATAATAACTCTACTATCGAACAATAATTTTTTAAAAAAAGGGATAACAAATGTGTAAAGATTGCGGCTGCTCAATTACAGATCATCACCATCACCATGATCATCATGATCATTCGTCAGCTCATCAGGCAGCTCACGAGACGTTGCACCATAACCCTCAGCTAAATGATGCTAAAACTATAGAGGTGATAAGTAAAATTTTAGATAAAAATGATCATGAAGCGGCACATAACCGCTCTCACTTTGACAAACATGGCATACTTGCTATTAACCTGATGAGTTCACCAGGTAGCGGTAAAACAACACTGTTAGAGCATTTGGCAGATGTAGCACCATTTAAGTTTGGTGTTATTGAAGGAGATTTGGAAACCAATCGTGATGCTGATCGCATTAAAGCTAAAGGGATTCCAGCCCATCAAATTCAAACAGGCAGTGCTTGTCACTTAGATGCATTTATGGTTCACAAAGGTTTGCATGAAATGCCTTTGGATGAACTTGATGTATGTTTTGTAGAAAATGTCGGTAACCTTGTATGTCCGGCAAGCTATGATGTAGGTACACATCTGAATGTTGTACTGGTATCTGTACCTGAAGGTGAAGACAAAATAGAGAAGTATCCTGTAATGTTCCGTCAGGCTGATTTAGTTTTGATTACAAAAATTGATTTGTTACCACACTTTGATTTTAGTGTTGAGCGTGCTAAACAGGCTGCACGAAAGATTAAGCCAGGTGTTGATGTATTGGAAGTCAGTACCAAAGATAAAGATTCAGTCAAGCGTGTTGCTGATTGGATTAAATTCAAAATGGAGATGCGCTGATGTGTTTATCTATACCTTCTAAAGTTATTGAAATTAATGAAGAGGAGCGTACTGCCATTGTTGATACAATGGGAGTTAAAAGAAAAACAAGTATAGAGTTTATTGCTGATGAAGTAAAAGTTGGTGATTATGTACTTATTCACATTGGGTATGCGATGAATATAATTGATGAAGAGTATGCTCAGGAGAGTTTGAAACTCTATCAAGAGATTATTGAGTCTATGGAAGAGGAAGATAGGCTTCAAATGATTGAAGAGTCCGATAACTGCCCGGGCAGGAGCGAATCTTGAGTTTGCAACTAAAAGATCTCTATGATGGTTTTAGAGATCCAGAAGCAATTAAAGCGCTTGCAAAGATAATTGCAGAAGATGCAAAGAAGCTGAAAGAGCCGCTAAATATTATGGAAGTGTGTGGCGGTCATACTCATACAATTATGAAGTATGGTCTTAAGCAACTGCTTCCAGAAAACATCGATTTTGTGCATGGTCCAGGATGCCCTGTTTGTATTATGCCTAAAGAGCGCATTGACAATGCTATTGAGTTGGCAAATATAGAAGGTGCTATTTTATGTACATTGGGAGATATGATCCGTGTTCCCGGCAGTAAGAGCTCACTAGCTAATGAGAGGGCAAAAGGGCGTGACATACGCTCTTTATACTCTCCAATGGATATAATCCCTATTGCCAAAGAGAATCCTGATAAAAAAGTTATCTTTTTTGCTATAGGTTTTGAAACTACTACACCAATGACTGCTGCAGTCATCTTAAAAGCAAAAAAAGAGGGAATTAAAAATCTATTTGTCCATGTTAACCATGTTCTTGTTCCTCCTCCAATGCATGCACTAATGGAAGATGGTGAAGCGAATATAGGGGCATTTATTGGACCATCACATGTTAGTGTAATTACTGGTTCAAAAATTTATGAACCTTTCCCAAAACTTTATGATACACCTGTCGTTGTAAGTGGTTTTGAGCCTGTTGATGTTATGCACGGTATATCGATGATTGTTAAGCAAAAGATAGAAGGACGTGCAGAGGTTGAAGTTGAGTATAAACGCTCTGTAAGTCGTGAAGGAAACCTTGTAGCGCAAAAAATGATTGATGAAGTTATGGAAGTTCGTGATCATTTTAGATGGAGAGGAATAGGTGACATTCCAAAAAGTGGTTTGAAATTGCGTGATGAGTATGCTGATATTGATGCTGAAAAGGTTTTTGCAGAGTATTTGAGCAATGAACCAATAGATGATCATAAACTCTGTATTTGCGGAACAATATTAAAAGGATTAGCAAAGCCGTATGAGTGTAAAGTTTTTGGCACGGCTTGTACACCTAATACTCCTCTTGGTAGCTGTATGGTAAGTAGTGAGGGAGCATGTAACGCTTACTACAGATTTGGCGGAGTAGAAAATTAATAGTAAAAAGAGGTAATTATGAAACAGGTTCAGCTAAGTCATGGTGGCGGCGGGGAGGAGATGAACCGCCTCATTCATGATCTTTTTTATAAAAGTTTTGATAACGATATTTTGTCTAGTGCTGAAGATGCGGCTGTACTTAAGCCTGAAGGAAATGTCGCTTTTACAACAGACTCTTTTACTGTCAGTCCCATCTTTTTTAATGGTGGAGATATTGGAAAGCTTGCAGTAGCTGGTACTGTTAATGACCTAGCTATGATGGGAGCAAAACCTCTTTGGCTCAGTAGTGCTTTTATGATAGAAGAGGGACTGCCTTTTGAAGAGCTGGAGCAAATTGTTCAAAGTATGGCAAAAGAGTTGCAAAAGAGTGGTGCAAAGGTTGTTTGCGGTGATACCAAGGTTGTTCCTAAAGGTTCTGTAGATAAGATATTTATTAATACTTCAGGCATAGGTGAAGTACTTGTTAATGGCATTAGTGCTCATAATTTAGAGGTTGGAGATGCTATTATTGTATCTCGTGATATTGGACGCCATGGTGCTGCTATTATGATGGCACGAGAGGGAATTGATCTTGAAAGTGACTTAAAGAGTGATTGTGAAACACTTTGGCCTGCGGTAGAAGCTCTAATAGATGCAAAAGTTAAAATTAAAGCTATGCGCGACGCAACTAGAGGTGGTTTGGCTGCTGTGCTTAATGAGTGGGCAGAAGCAAGCAACATATGTATAGAGGTAGAGGAAGAGCAGTTGCCGGTTTGTGATGAAGTTAGAGGCATATGTGAAATGCTTGGTTTTGAACCTTATGATTTGGCAAATGAGGGTACATTTATTTTGGCAGTTGATTCTGCAGATAAAGAAGTTGCACTGGAGGCTTTAAGCAAGTACTCTTTTTGTACCGATGCATCAGTTATAGGCAGTGTTACAGACAAAAAACAAGGTAAAGTGATTTTACAGAGTTCTTGGGGAAGTAACCGTTTTCTTGAACTGCCTAAAGGTGAACTATTGCCGAGGATCTGTTAATGCATGAATACTCTATAGTACAAGCTTTACTGCAACAGTGTGAACATCATGCTGAAGCTAATGATGCTCAAAAAGTTACAAAAGTTGTTATAAAGATAGGTGTTTTAAGTGGTGTAGAGCCTCATCTGCTGCAAACTGCATTTGATACATTTAAAGAAGATACGGTTTGCTATGATGCAATATTGGAGATCATTCATCAAAAGGTAGTTATTCACTGTAATGATTGTAAAGATGATTTTACAATTGAAAAGCATGAGTATGCCTGTCCTTCTTGTGGTGGCAGCAGTGTTAAGATTGTTGATGGTGAAGAGTTGCTATTGATGCAGCTTGAAATGGAGTAGTGTATGGAATATTATACTTGGATATTGGCTTTTCATGTAATGAGCTTTATGAGTTGGATGGCAATGCTTTTTTACCAGCCTAGGTTATATGTGTATCATCAAGAACATTCAGATAACCAAGGTTTTGTTGAAGTGGTAAAAATTCAAGAACATAAGCTTTATGCATATATAGGTGTACCAGCTATGTGGGCTACAATTATAAGTGGTACTGCTATGATTGCATTGGCACCAGAGCTTTTTAAAACTGGTATGTGGCTTCATATAAAACTGACGGCAGTATTGCTTTTAGTGGCTTATCACTTTTCTCTTGGCTGGTTTAAAAAGCGTTTAGCTGAAGGTAAGTGTACTAAAAGCGGAAAATTTTTTAGAGCTTATAATGAAGTTCCTACTATCCTTATGATAATTATTGTCATTATGGTGGTAGTTAAGCCGGTTTAATAACCGGTTTTTATTTTCTATCTTCCATAGAGAGATACCCTCCTACCAGCAATACAACAATAGCAACTATGTTTATGTAAAGAATATAGCGAGTGCCATTATCTTTTTGTAGTAATCCTGCCACAGGCTCGCTAATAAGCTGTGATTCGTGGTAACCCCAATAAAAGAGTCCCATACTGGCAAAAAGCATAAAAATACCGATATTTTTTTTCATATGTAACCTTTAGAACTCAATTAAATGGAAAATCTTTTGAAAGTATTATAGTGGAAAATCAAATAGACTTCAAAAGCGGAATTATTCCGCTTTTGAAAGAGGTTGGTTAAATTGGAAGAACACGGATATTTGGATCAAGTTTCTCTTTAAGAGTTGATTCAATAGCATAGAGTGTACCAGTTGTTGAGCTTGCACATCCTGAACAAGCACCCAAGTATCTGATGTAAACATCTGTATATTGACCATTTTGTTTAACATCAAGAACTTCCATATTTCCGCCATCCATAATAAGGAATTGACGAACATTTTCATCTATTACGCTATCAATTGCTTTTATTTTTTGGACAAGAGTCATATCGTTAAATGGAATCTCTTCACCACTTGCCTGTTTTTCAGCAGCCTCTTTAAGTTTCTCTTCTTCCATCTCTCTGCGAACATCTGCAAGAATGTCAACAAGGTAGTATTCACGCTCTTCGTGACCACCTGGTTTAATACAGCTTTTACAGAATGCTCCTGCTTTTGTATAGTCTGTAATCTCTTCTACAGTTTTTAGGTCATTTAATTTAATAACCTCTTTTATTGTCTGTAAGCTAACACGCGCACATTCACAAACAATGATCTCCTCTTCAAAGCTCTCCATGTCAACACCCTTGTAGAGTGAAGCAGCTTTTTTGATGACATCATATGCCATAACAGAGCAGTGCATCTTTTGCGGTGGAACAGCTGGCGTATCTGGCGTGTCACGCATCGCTTTTTCAACATCAATATTAGTGATTTTTACTGCTTCATCAACAGTTTTACCTTTACAAAGTTCTACCATTGTATCTGAACTTGCAATTGCTGTACCGCATCCAAAACTCTTAAATTTTGCATCAATGATTTTGTCTGTTTTTGGATCTACAATCCAGTAAAGACGTACTGCATCACCACAACTCTCTGCTCCAAAATCTGCAACGATGAGTTCTCCACCTAAACGTTTTGCATCTTCTTCTGTCAATTCACCCTGGTTTCTAGGGTTATTCATCAACTCTTGTACTTTTTGACTGTACTCTTCCCAAATGCTACCGCCAATTAAATCTTGCTTTGCCATTTTAGCTCCTTATAAACTTCTCATTAGCATTTTATTTTGCATTAATATGCAAGTTATTACTGTTTGTCTTTCATATTATCAGGCATATATGCATACGAACTTGAAATAGATCGTAAGCGTTCAACAGCCTTTTTAAATTGTTCTATTGTGTAATCGATCTCTTCTTCTGTTGTGAACCTACTAAGACTCAAACGTACTGCAGTATGGGCTAACTCACTGTCTGCTCCAACTGCAACCATAATTGGATTTGCCTCAAGATCTTCACTCGCACAAGCACTTCCTGTACTTGCCGCAATACCTGCACGGTTAAGATCCCAAAGCATCGCTTCACCTTCAACACCTCTTACAGATACAAGTATGGTGTTTGGTGTTCTGTTTTCACGTGGTCCTACACTGTAAGTATCTGGAATTTCCAAAATAGCATCTTCTAGTTTATCACGTAATTTTCGAACATGCTCTTCTTCAAACTTCAGGTAATATGTAGCAAGCTCCATAGCTTTACCCATACCTACTATACCAGGTACATTTAAAGTACCAGAACGGCGACCACCCATGTGTTCACCACCATGTAAAAGTGATGTAAGTGGATGACCATTTCTGATATATAGACCACCTACACCTTTTGGTCCGTGAAATTTGTGTGCCGAAAAGCTCATAAAATCAACACCGGCTCTAATAACATCAACAGGAATTTTACCAATTGCCTGAACGCCGTCAGTATGGAAAAGAACCCCTTTCTCTTTACATATTTCAGAGATCTCTTCCACAGGGAAAATTGCTCCTGTCTCATTGTTTGCCCACATAATAGATACTAGGGCAGTTTTATCGGTAATGAAGTCACGAACAGTATGTGCTTCAACTACACCATCTTGATTTACAGGTAAATATGTAACTCTAACACCTTGCTCTTCCAGCCATCTGCAAGTTGCAGTTACTGAAGGGTGCTCAACTTCAGTTGTAATAATATGGTCTTTATCGCCATTTTTGATAAGGTCAAAATAGACACCTTTAAGCACCCAGTTGTTTGACTCAGTAGCACAAGAGGTGACAACGATGTCATCTTCATCACGTGCACCAATTGCTTCATACATTTGATCCATAGCTTTACGCAAAGCCGGATGGCATTCGGTTCCAAAATCATGAAGTGAATTTGGATTTCCATAAATTTGTGTAAAGTAAGGATCCATTGCCGCCTTTACTTCAGGGTCAACAATTGTTGTTGCATTATTGTCAAGATAGACTTTCATAATTAAAAAACTCTCCCTTTTAATTTCTATACAATGAATTCTTTGATGCAAGTATGCATACCAAAAACTCGTAATTTTTAATTAGGACAATTTTTGTCTTAATTAACTTGTCGTCATCATAAATCAATTTTGTTAAATATTTGCTGAATTAAAGAAAGTAAGTATGGAAAGAAGTATTTGCAGAAGGTACTATTATACAGTATCTTTTGAAATATAAGCAAATTATTTTTCTTAAAAACCTTAAAATTAGGAAAGAAAGTGGTTAATTGCTGCAAGTTTTTTATTTTTTAATAAATAAAAGCAGAACATAGTAAAATATATATAGAGACTTCAATTTTTCAAGGATTAGACATGATTAGAATTTTAGCTATTTTATTTTTTCCTCTAATTCTTTTTAGTCAATCTTTTCTGTATCAATTGCAAAATTTAGATATTAATGAGACTGCAAATAGCAATTTTAACCTTGTAGTTACAAGTTACTCAAAAGATGGTTCACTTGATGAAGCTTATACGATAGATGAACTTCAAAAACTTCACGATACCAATAAAACTGTACTCTCATATATGAGTATAGGAGAAGCGGGTGATTATGAATACTACTTTGATCAATCTTGGCTTGATGCTGATGGGAATCCTTCACCTACAGCACCTGAATGGCTTGGACATCTCAATCCCAACTGGCCTGGAGATTACAAAATAAGATATTGGTATGATGAATGGTTTGAAGATTTTCTTAAGCCATATCTTGATCGAATAATCGATAATGGATTTGACGGAGTATATCTTGACATAATAGATGCCTATGAATATTGGGCAGATAGAGATAACTATACCAATTATGGTGGCATAGAGACTCTCCTTCCAAATGATCCTATAGATGATGAAAACCGTTCAGCCTATTTAATGATTGAACTTGTAAAAAAGATAAGTGACTATGCAAAATCTAAAAAGCCTGGTTTTCTCATTTATCCTCAAAATGGTGCTGCTATTATAAACTATGATGCAAATGGAAGCTATTTTGATGCTATTGATGGTTTAGGTATAGAAAGCCTTTTTTATGTAAGAGACAATAAAGCTATAGAAAATACAGAAAGAGTTAAATTAGTTAAAAAGTTTCTTGATAATGGAAAAAATGTCATAGTAACTGACTATGTAGATGATGGAAGCGGATTTAAAGGAGAAAACAGAAAGAGGATTTTAGATTTTATCAAGCTATGTAAAGATAATGGATTCACTCCTTATGCTGCTGATATAAACCAAACTTTGGAAAGAATCAATCCTATAGCTAAAGGTTTAGCTGCTCATTTAGATACCATTACCCAGCCTCTTTTTAGAAAATTTAATATAGGTATAGGCTCAGGACAGGGCATAGATTTTGAAGCAGTTGATGGTTCAAAAGTTTGGCTAAATGTAGTAGACTTGATGACACCAGCTGATCTAAATATAAGTTACTATAATAATATTAAAGACTATAATCTTACCTTGTTTGAAAAGATTCAAAGCAGACTTATAAATGCCGACTCTTTAACATTATGGATAGTAAAAGGGTGGCAGGAGAGCTGGTTTAATAAAGCAAAATTGCAAACACTTCTTGATCATAACAAAACAATAATATTTAACTACTGGTACTTTGGAGATACCATTGGCGGAGATAATGCCATAGATCTTATTTTAGCAGGGAAAGATGAATATCTTGAAGATGCTTCACGCTTAGGTAGATTTATAGCTGATCTTAACGGAACAGTAGCAGTTGTAATGGAGCCTGAGTTCAATAAAGCTTCCATAACTGATTCTGCTGAAAACTCTATTTTGTTTGCATCTATATTAAAAGAGGCTATGAAGAGAATTAGAGCCCAAAAGAGTGATGTACTTCTATCTATTTGCCCAATGGATACAGGTATTAGAAGCAGTTTAACAAGTTATGGAGGCTATAAACGAGACTCATTGGGAGACAAAAATGAGTGGAGCCGTTTTTTGCCTGTTATAGATGAACTTAAAGATGAACTAGATTTTATTACAATTCAGGAGATGGTAGGACAGTTTACAAAAGATTCATCAAAGTTTCCTTCAGATGAGCTGATAAGTTATACAAAAGATCAGCTTGGATTAAAAGATTTACCAAAACGCATAGAAAATTTCAGCTCATTTTTAAATGAGCGTTACTATTTGCCAGTATTGCTTGGTTATATAACTCTTCCTGAAACAGGATGGAGAGATTTAAATGGAAATAACCTCTATGATGATGGTGAACTGATAGAGGATTTGTGGCTTGATGAAAGTGTAGCACTTTACCATCGTCTTAAACGAAATGCAAAATCTCTCTATGAGCATGGACTTTTTGGATTCTCTCCAATGGCACTCTTTGATGATCCTGACCATGATCTTGGAGGGTACCAGTTTTTTAGTGAAAATGAGTATCATATAGGAATTATCGCTACTGATGCAACAAATGGTGTGGCAGGTACTCCAAGAAGTGCTCATATAACGCTAAAAGGATTAAATGGCATATCTATACTCGATATCCTTTACAGTGATCAGCCATATCTGTTTTTAGATGGTGGCTGGAATCTTGTAGGACTTCCTGAAATAGCTGATTTATCTCAATTTAGTGCAGTTTGGGGATATAAAAATTCAGAGTGGTTTGCAAATATTAATGGATTTAGTGCAAGCGAATTGGAAAGTTATGGTATTCACCAACTTGATACAATTGAACCTCATAGAGGATACTGGGTATTAACTGATAAAGCTATGTTGATTCCTTATGATACCAACAGATCTAATATAGATGACTGTCTTGAATCAACAGGATGGAGCTTATGTTCTCATATTGAAACAGAAGATATTGAAAGGTCAGATTTAAGTTTTATATGGAAATATGATCGTGGGTCTTGGAAACAGCGAAACAGTTCTAATATTTTATATGACAGTTTTGACTATATAGAAAATATATATCTTGATGAAGGAGTTTGGATAAGAAAGTAAGCTTATAAATTTTAGTACAAGATTATTGAATTTGCTCAACTGATATCACGCAGTTTATATGTTATTTTAAAAAAATATCAACTAAAGTTGACTTTAGAATAGTAAGAGAATAGATTAAAATACTTAATAGTTTTTAAGAGCTTTTTACATATAATCGCACTCTTTTTTTTAGCTTCTGTAAATCATTACGGTTTTAAATCACTCATAATTTTAAAAGGGTTTAACATATGTTTGCACAACTTCTAAAAGCCTATAGTGGGCATAGTGTTAAGAATGATGTTCTTTCTGGTGCTGTCGTTGCAATTGCACTTGTTCCGGAAGCAATAGCCTTCTCATTAATAGCAGGAGTTTCTCCTCTTGTTGGGCTATATACAGCTTTTTTGTTGGGGCTTATTACGGCACTTTTTGGCGGAAAGCCGGGTATGATAAGCGGTGCAACAGGAAGTGTTGCTGTTGTTATGGTCTCTCTTGTAGCTACACATGGTGTTGAGTATCTCTTTTTTGCAACAGTATTGACAGGCTTACTGCAGGTTGCTTTTGGATTGATGAAGCTTGCAAAGTTTATTCGTCTTGTTCCACAACCTGCAATTTTGGGATTTGTAAATGGTCTTGCCATTATTATTGCTTTAGCGCAGTTGCCAATGTTTGAAGGTGAAGGACCTGTTATGTACTTCTTGGTATTTGCAACTATGGCTACAATGGTAATTTTGCCTAAAATTACAAAAGCAGTACCTGCAGGTTTGGTGGCAATTATTGTGCTTAGTATTATTACTATTATATTTGATCTAGATACAAAGCGTGTTGCAGATCTTGGAAATATTGCCGGAGATCTTCCAAGCTTTCACTGGCCTGATGTACCTTTAAGCCTTGAGACTCTTAAAATTGTATTGCCTTATGCATTTATAATGGCAGCGGTAGGATTAATAGAGTCTCTTTTGACACTATCTGTTCTTGATGAGATGAGTGGAGAGAAGGGTAATGCAAACAAAGAGGCAGTTGCACTTGGTGCAGGTAATGCGACTTGTGGAGTTTTTGGCGGTATGGCAGGTTGTGCGATGATAGGGCAGAGTATCATCAACTACACATCTGGCGGGCGTGGACGACTCTCTGGTGCTACGGCAGCAATTTTGCTTATTCTTTTTGTTGTCTCTTTAAGTGAGTATATTGGACAGATTCCTATTGCAGTATTGGTTGGTATTATGTTTATGGTTAGTGTAGAGACATTTGAGTGGGCAAGTATGGATAGATTACGTAGAATGCCTAAAACAGATGCTTTTATTCTTATTACTGTTACGATAGTTACAATTTTTACAGATTTGGCTATGGCAGTAATCATTGGTGTAATCATTTCAGCTCTTGTTTTTGCTTGGCAGCATGCAAGAGTTTATACTAGAACATATACTGAGGGTAAGCGAAAAATCTATGAGTTTGATGGTCCACTCTTCTTTGGTTCTGTACAGGGATTTTTAGATCAGTTTGATGTAGCAAATGACCCTGATGAGGTTGTAATGGACTTTAAACGTACCAGAGTTATGGACTCAAGTGGTGTTGAGGCTATTGACAAGATTACAAAGCGTTATGAGGATGCAAACAAAAAATTGACAATACGTCATTTAAGTGATGATTGTAAAAAACTTCTTAAAGCAGCAGGAAAATACTGTACATATGAAGAGGATGATCCAACCTATAAAGTTGCAGTCAACCATGAAGAGTATCAAAAGGTGTACTGAGAGATATATTCTCTCAGTTACCACTTGAGTATTTTAACCTCTATTTTAATCTCCAGTTTCCTTTCCATATACCATTTTAATAAAAAAAGGTGGTACCAGTGTTGTCAATATAATAACAAGAATCAGTGCCGCATATATTTCATTATCAAAAATATTTCCTATGCGACCAATTTCTGCAAAGATTAGTCCTACTTCTCCGCGTGGGATCATTGAAAGTCCAATAATAAGGCGTTTTTTCATAGGTAATGTATGAAGGAAAAAAGGAATGAACATCTTCCCAATTACTGAAACTAGCAAGATGATTCCACCAAATACCCATACTTTTGGTTCGCTCCAGGCAATTTGAGTAAGATCCATTGAGAGACCAACAGTAACAAAAAAGATAGGTGTAAAAAGGTAAACAATAGGACGAATTTGATTTTCTATTTTGGCTGCAAAAGCTTGGTTTTCATGCATTGCGATACCAAAAGGCAGGAAAAATCTTCGTGACAGTGCAAGACCTGCAGCAAATCCGCCAATTATTTCAGGTGCTCCAACTTGATGAGCCAACCATGCAAAAAACAGAACAAGCGAAAAAATAGCTGTAGGAATAAGACCTGGACGATTTTGATGGCTGTCATATTTTTGAATGAGCAGAGCCATAGTCTTTGCAGCAATAGGTGCAACAATAAAAAATGAGATAATGAATATAAAAACTTTACCTGCATTCATTAGATCAACTGTATTGCTTTTGGAAAACTCGTAAAGAATAGCCAGCAAAACAACACCAAAAATATCATCTAATACAGCGGCACCCAGTACAATTTCTCCCTCTTTGCTTTGACGTTTTTTTAAGTCATTTAATACTCTTATTGTAATTCCAATACTAGTGGCTGTAATTGTACCACCTACAAAGAGGGAAACAACAAGAGAGAGATTAAAAATAGTGTAGCTAACCCAGGCCCCAAGTATAAAAGGGATTAGAAAGCCTCCTATTGCTATAATAGCTGCATTCCAACCACTCTGTTTAAGTTTATTGATATCAGTATCAATACCAACTTCAAAGAGTAATAGTATAATTCCAATTTCTGCAAGTAGTTTTATAGTACTACTTGGTTCAACCCATCCCAATAAAGATGGTCCTAAAATAATACCTGCAAGTAGCTCACCAAGAACGGGAGGAATTGCAAGTTTTTGAAATAGTTCTGCAAAGATACGAGCACTCAGCAGAATCAGTAAAAGAATTAAAAAGAAATCATGAGGTTGCATAGTGTTGATTATATCAAGATTTTATGAAATAATAATACAAATTATATTTGGGGAGGGATCTTTATGTCGGTAGGTAAAACGCTTGGGGTTATATTTGTTATTGGTTTTATTGTAATGCAGCTTATTCCTGTTGAGCGCAGCAATCCAAAAACAGACCCAGCATTGGAGATAAAAGCACCGGCTGATGTTAAAGAGGTTTTTAAACGCTCTTGTTATGATTGTCACTCAAATGAAACAAAATGGCCATGGTACAGTAATATTGCTCCCATTAAATGGTTTATTGCTCGAGATGTTCATGTTGGTCGTCAATGGCTCAACTTCAGTGAGTGGGAGAGTTATGATGAAGAGAAGAAAAAGAAATTAAAAGAGATGATTTTTACAGCAGTTGGGCTTGCAATGCCGCTTGGTATGTATGTAAAGGCTCATCCGGAAGCAAAGCTCTCTGCAAAAGATCGTGAGATTATTCGCAGTTGGACAGGTTTAACTCCTGAAGATGTTATGAATAATCCAAAAAGGCGGCTTTATTGATTAAAGCTGTCTTATATGTACATATACTTTCTGCTACAGCATGGGTAGGTGGTTCTTTATTGCTTTTTGCATTGGGTATATTGCTAAGAGATAAAGAGGCGCAAAAAAGTGTTTATGCTCACTTAGGTCCAATATATGGATATTTTGAAACATTTTGGTTGATTCTACTTTGGGCAACAGGTTTAACAATGTTTTTTCATTTTGGAATATATGATGTTATGGTCCATGCGTCTGATTCTGAACTTGCAAATTTAATGAATACAAAACTCATACTTGTTGCTGTTTTAACCATACTTACAATTATTCACATGGTGATAGCATTTAAAACCCATACAGTAGAGCGAACACCACTGCAAAACTTTATTTCTCGTGGAAGCTCTATGATGATTTTTATATTTAATCTTATTATTGTATGGTATGCTGTAGGTATTCGAGATCTTCTTTAAATAATATAGCGTTTGATTGTCACGGTAATGTCACTCATAGCTATAATAG
Source organism: Hydrogenimonas thermophila (assembly GCF_900115615.1). NCBI lineage: Bacteria > Pseudomonadati > Campylobacterota > Epsilonproteobacteria > Campylobacterales > Hydrogenimonadaceae > Hydrogenimonas > Hydrogenimonas thermophila. The sequence continues at coordinate 16,871 of NZ_FOXB01000010.1, forward strand.
TTGACTTATAGTGACATAATTGTGAGCAATTTTTTTATAGCTTGACAAGTCGTTTTTGCATATTATTTCAGTACCAAAACAGTTTGGTGCCTACTCCTGACAGCTTGCATAGAAGAGTGGGGACCGAAGCCTCTCCTCTTTCCTCCCTAGGCTTCGGCTTCCACTCTTCAATTTGTGATTGATATTAACGTAAAGATATATAAAATGATACTAAAAGAGATACTAAAACGTGACGGCTCTAAAGAACCTTTTGCCCCTTATAAAATAGAAGATGCTATAAAAGCAGCCTTTAAAAGCCAAAATACACAATATGACAATACCATTTTCTTTAATGTTTTAGAGCGCTTGAAAAGTAAACGGATTGCTGCGGTAGAAGATATTCAAGATATGATCGAACAGGAGCTTTTTAAAGCTCGTTATTTTGAAGTTATGCGTGCTTTTATGATCTATCGTCATACTCATAAAATGCAAAGAGAGCATGTTTATGGGCTTACAGAAGATACAACTTTTATAAGCTCGACTGAAACAATAGAAGAGTATATAGGCAAAAGTGACTGGCGAATAAATGCAAACTCAAATACAGGCTACTCTCATGCAGGACTTATAAACAATACAGCAGGAAAAGTAATTGCCAACTATTGGTTAGACAAGGTTTACTCTAAAGCTGAAGGTTATGCTCATAGAAATGGAGACTACCATATTCACGACTTAGATTGCCTAAGCGGTTATTGTGCCGGATGGAGTTTAAGGGTATTGCTTGATGAAGGGTTTAATGGTGTAAGAGGGCGTGTTGAGAGTCGTCCTCCAAACCATTTTAGAGAAGCTTTGGGACAAATGGCAAATTTTTTGGGAATTTTGCAAAGTGAGTGGGCAGGTGCACAGGCTTTCAGTTCGTTTGACACATACCTTGCTCCATATGTTTTTAAAGATAAACTTGAATATACTGAGATAAAAAAAGCGATTCGCAGTTTTATTTATAACCTAAATGTTCCTGCTAGATGGGGGCAATCTCCATTTACAAATATAACGATCGACTGGACAGTTCCTAAAGATTTGCAAGATCAGATCCCAACACGAAATCAGCAGCATCTTTTTAAAGGTGTAGATGATGAAGAGCTAATTTGCATAGCAAAAGAGCGTGATCCTTCTATTAAGTCGCTTGAAGAGTTGTGCTATAAACATTTTCAAAGAGAGATGAATCTCATCAATCGTGCCTATTATGAGGTAATGACAGAGGGTGACAGTACAGGTCAGCCTTTTACCTTTCCTATTCCTACTGTCAATATTACAGAAGATTTTGACTGGTATGGAGAGAATACCGATATACTTTTTGAAAATACTGCAAAAATAGGCTCATCATACTTTCAAAACTTCATTGGAAGTCAGTATATTAAAGATGAAAACGGCAATCTCATTCCCAACGAAGAGGCATACAAGCCAGGGCATGTTAGAAGTATGTGTTGCAGGCTTCAGTTAGATCTGCGTGAACTTTTAAAAAGAGGTGGTGGTCTTTTTGGAAGTGCCGAGATGACAGGCAGTATAGGTGTTGTTACAATAAATATGGCACGTCTTGGTTATCTCTATAAGGGAGATAAAAAGGCTCTTCTTGCTCGTTTGGAAGAGCTTATGGATATGGCATCATCAACGCTGGAGAAAAAGAGAGTATTTATTAAAGAGCTTTATGACCGTGGATTGTTTCCTTATACAAAGCGATATTTGCCAGGGTTTAACAACCACTTTTCTACTATTGGTGTTAATGGTATGAATGAAATGATTCGTAATTTTACTAACGATAAAGACAATATAGCAACACAAAGTGGTCAAGAGTTTGCTATTGAGGTTTTAGATTTTATGCGTGAAAAACTAAAGTTTTATCAGGAAAAGACAGGTAATTTATATAACTTGGAAGCAACTCCTGCAGAAGGAACAACCTACCGCTTTGCCAAAGAAGATAAAAAACGGTATCCAGATATCATTCAAGCAGGTGAAGGAGAATATATCTACTACACTAACTCTTCTCAAATTCCTGTTGATTGGACTGAAGATCCTTTTGAAGCTCTTGAATTGCAAGATGAATTGCAGTGTAAATATACAGGTGGAACAGTATTGCATCTCTATATGAGAGAGCGAATAAGCTCTGCAGAAGCATGTCGCAATCTAGTTAAAAAGGTTATTACCAACTTTAGATTGCCTTACATTACTGTGACACCTCTCTTTTCTGTCTGTCCAAAGCATGGATATATACCAGGAGAACATGAGTATTGTCCAAAATGTGATGAAGAGTTATTAGCTCAATATGAGGAGGTAAAAGATGCATCATAGAGAAGATATATTAAAAGAGTTGGAGTCTAAACGTACTAAGTGTATTGTTTATACACGAGTTATGGGTTATCATAGGCCGGTAGAGAGCTTTAATATTGGTAAAAAAGGTGAACATCGCCAAAGGAAAAAATTCATTGAACGATAAAATCATTTACGATATTACACCATTTACGCATATTGACTATCCAGATAAACTTGCAGCAATTGTATGGTTTTGTGGATGCAATATGCGCTGTATCTACTGCTATAACAGTGATATAGTTTTTTCACAAGCTGGTGAGTATACAAGTAATGATCTTTTTGCTTTTTTGAAAAAAAGGGTTAATTTGCTTGATGGCGTTGTGTTAAGCGGTGGAGAGCCGACTTTGCATAATCTTGCTCCATTATGCAAAGAGATTAAAAGTATGGGGTTTTCAATCAAGCTTGATACAAATGGACTTAATCCCGATCGTGTTAAAGAGCTTGTTGAGATGGAGCTTGTAGATTATATAGCTCTTGATTTTAAAGCAAGAAATGGAAAGTTTGGTTATATAACTGGTTCAAGTAGATTTAATAAATTTTCTGAAACATTAAGTTTCTTAATAAGAAAAAATTTTAATTTTGAGGTTAGAACAACAGTACATCCAGATTTACTGCAACCAGAAGATATAAACAAAATGATGGAAGATTTAAAATCTTATGGATATAAAGGTACTTACTATCTTCAAAGTTTTATAAAAACTGAGAATAATATAGGTGATATTGGAGAGTCAGCAGTTGATTTTGATAGAACAAAACTTTCTAATATTTTACCAACTAAATGGCGTTAATAATATTTTTTTATTCATCTTCCATATTTAAAACATAACCTTGTCCAGATACATTTTTGATTAACTCTTTATCGCTTTTTTGTCTGATTCTTCTTATAAAAGTTCGTAAGCGTTCATCACTTGCATCTTCTTCTGGCCAAAGAGTTTTTTTAATACTATCATTTGAAAGAGTATAGTTTGGACTATTTAAAAGTTGAAATATAAACTCTCTTTCTCTATTGCTTAAATGTACTAAAATCCCTTTTTTAAAAAGTTGTTTGCTCTGTAAATCGTATGTAAAGGGTGCCTTTAATTTAATATGGTTTTTTTGTTTTATTGTATCTGCTAATATACAGAGATAGTCAAGAAGATCTTCAGGATCAAATGGTTTAATAAAATATTTTACTACACCAACATCAATTGCTCCCAAAAGCTTCTCTTTATCACTGTAGGCACTTAAAATGATGATAGGAGTTTCAGGCTGCTCTTTTTTAATTTTTTCTGCCAGTTCAAGACCTGTCATTTTAGGCATAGTAATATCTGTAATGACAATATCTGGTTTTAGTTTTCTGAAATACTTCAATCCTGAAATACCGTCATATGCAATTTCAAACTTTGAAAAATAGTCTCCAATTGCTGACTTAAGGAGTTCTGCAAGTCTATTTTCATCTTCTACAAGAAGCACTTTTAGTTTCGATAATGTTGAGTAGCACTGTCTCATTATGTTTCCTTTGTAGAACCGGTATATAGTGGAAGAATAATTGTAAAGCAAGCCCCTTCTTCTGTATTAGATACTTCAATTGTTCCTTCAAAGCTCTTTTCAATAATTAATTTTGACATAAAAAGCCCCAGTCCAGTCCCTTTTGATGCATGTTTTGTTGTGAAATATGGTTCAAAAATTCGTTCTATAACGCTATTGTCAATACCTCCGGCACTATCTTCAATAATAATATAAACATTATTGCTATCTTCTTCTACTTTTATTTTTATCTTTTTTTCTTTACAGTCATGTTGCAAAAATGCATCTTTTGCATTTTGTAAAATATTTATTATAACCTGTGAAAGTTCATTGCTAATCCCTAATACATAAGGATTTCCATTAATATATTTATTTATATCAATATAATCTTTTTGGAAAGATTTTTTTAAAATTTGCAATGCTTCATCTATACTTTGAATGACTGGAAAAGGAATTTTGGGTTTATCAGGCTTAAAAAAGTTTATGAAGTTTTCAATTGTTTGTGACATATTTTGAATCATTGCTTTTGCATCGTTGTAGATGGCATCAAATTCTTTAAGATCACTCTTGTGGGCAGCTCTCTTCATTGTAAAGAGTGTTAAAGCAAGTTCAGTAAGTGGCTGTCGCCACTGATGCGCAATGTTTGCCATCATTTGACCAAGGCTTGCCATACGTGATTGCAAAAAGAGCATCTTTTGTTTCTCTTCATTTTTTTTCACCTCTTCTTGAATACGCTCTTCAAGATGCTTATTGAGATTGTAAAGTTTTTGTGTTTGCATCTTTACACGCTCTTCAAGGGTTTTATTCAGTATCTCTAGTTCACGCTCTTTTTTTTCCAAAGCTTTTTTAAGTTCTACTTCATGAGTAACATCATACCTAATAGCTATAAACTCTTCTATCTCTCCATCTTTATTTAAAATGGGAACAATAGTAGTATTTACATAAAAAGTACTGCCATTTTTAGCTCTATTTTTAACAGTAGATTTATATGTTTTTTTTGCCAGAATCGTATCCCAAAGTTTTTTGAATTTTGTTTTTGGCACATCAGGATGGCGTACAATATTGTGGTTTTGACCTATTAACTCTTCACGACTGTAGCCGGAAATCTTGCAAAACTCATCATTCACAAAAGTAATAATTCCGTTTATGTCGGTTTTTGAAACGATGTTAGAGCTTTCAATAGCTTCTTTGTACTGTTTAAACATGCTAATATTATAACAATTTAAACAGTAGGAAAAGCTTGTGATTTATGAAGATAAAGATTTTATGATAGAGTGGGAAGAGAGTGAAGTACCATGGATCAAAATTTTTGTTAAAGAGAAGTACAAAGAGATTACTGATATGCCAAAAACATTGCGTTTGAAACTTTGGAAGCTTAGTGAAACAGTAGAGACAGCTTTACGTGAAAAGTTTAAACCAGATAAGATAAATCTTGCATCATTTGGCAACTATGTTCCTCAGGTACATATACATATAATGGCAAGATTTTCAACAGATAGTTTTTTCCCTGAGCCTATGTGGGGAAAAATAGAGCGTAAAGGGACCTATATATTTAAAGATGAAGATAAAGTTGATTTTGAAAAATATTTAATTGAAAAAATAGAGAATTTGGTATAATAGCCGTATGCAAGTAAATGTAAACTCAATGTTAGCGTATCAATCGTGGATGAATCAAAGTGCAAATAATGTTGCAAATATTAATACTGAATCGTTTGATGCAAACCGTACAGTTATAGAAGAGGGTCCTGTTCCTGTAAGTGAATCAACAGGCAAGCCTACTGATCTTGCAAAAGAGATGACAGATCAGATTGTTGTTGCTGATGGATTTGAAGCACAGGCAAGTGTCATTAAGACATATGATGAGATGTTGGGCACACTGCTCGATATGAAAGGGTAATATTATGACAAATTTAAACGTGAGTAACAGCAGTGTTATGCTAAGTGACAATGTTGGAGTTATAAAAAAAGCATTGGATGTTCAAGAGAGAGACATTATGTCTATTTTATCTTCTTCGAGTGTAAATGCACCTACTCAAAATACTCAAGAGCAGTCTAAGCAGGTGGCTCAACTGACTGGTATGGGGCAAAATATAGATATTAAAGCTTAAAAATTAAAAAAATTAGCTGACAACCTTTTTTAGAAGAGAGACAGTCTCTTCAAAAGTGATACTTTGGGTTGCACTTTGCCTTAAAAAGTTTTCCATAGCCTCTTTTCTCTCTAATGCTGCATCAAGTTCTGGGTCTGTGCCTTTTTGGTATGCTCCAATACGAACAAGCATCTCATTCTCTTTTAAAAGTGCCAAAAGCTGTCTAAATTTTTGAGCAGCAGCTAAGTGATCAGGAGTTGCAACATCTCCCATAACACGAGAAGCTGATGATAGAATATTTACAGGCGGGTAGATACCTTTATCTGTAAACTCTCTACTAAGTACAATATGACCATCTAAAATACTTCGGCTTTGATCAGCAATAGGATCGCTTAAATCATCTCCTTCTACAAGAACAGTAAAAAATGCTGTAATAGATCCTTGACCCTCCTCTTTTCCTGCTCTCTCCATCAATTGTGGAAGAAGTGTAAGTGAAGATGGAGGGTAACCTTTTGATGTTGGTGGTTCTCCAAGGGCAAGTCCAATTTCACGTTGTGCCATAGCAAAACGTGTTACAGAATCCATCATAAAAAGTACATCATGCCCTTTTCGCTTAAAGTATTCTGCTACACTCATAGCACTGAAGGCACCATATTTTCTCATTAGAGCGCTATCATCACTGGTTGCTACTACTATTACAGTATTTGTTAAGTCATTGCCTAAGTTTTTTGCTATAAATTCAGGTACTTCACGTCCTCGTTCACCTATTAGTGCAACTACTTTTATTGTTGCTTCACTACCCCTTACAAGCATTCCCATTAACGTAGATTTTCCAACACCGCTTCCAGCAAATATACCAAGTTTTTGTCCTTTACCACAAGTTAGTAATCCATCAATACTCTTTACTCCAACACTGAAATGCTCATCAATAAGCCCTCGTTTCATAACATCCATAGGAGCTTTCATAATAGGTTCATACTCATCTAAATAGATTGCTCCCTTACCATCAATCGGGTTCATAAATGGATCAACTACACGACCAAGCAGATTGTCACCAACAGGAATATCAAGACTTCTTCGATTTAAAAGTACTTTATCGCCAACCTGCATACCCTCTACAAAACCAAACGGTGTTATGGTAAAACTGTCTGCTCCCAGTGAAGTTACCATACCAAGCCGTCTCTCATCACCGGTAACAATAGTTACACTTTGACCAATACTAACTTTTAGTCCAGTAGCAATAATGGCATTTGCATTAATACTCTTAACAACCCCGTATGTAGGGGAGAGACTGGTATTTTTAATTCGTTTTCTAATAGATTTGAGTGGCATTAGTAACGTGGACGAAGAGGTGCATTTACCATACTCATAAACTCTTCTCGAGTCTTTGCATCACTCTTGAAGAGTCCCCTAAGTGCTGAACTAACCGTTGTAGAGTTTATCTTTTCAACTCCACGCATCTCCATACACATATGACGTGCTTCAACAATAACACCAACCCCCTTTGGCTGAATAGTTTCCAAAATAGCATCAGCAATCTGTTCTGTCATCTGCTCTTGAATCTGCAAGCGTCTTGCATATATATTTACCATTCGGGGAATTTTACTTAGACCAACTACTTTGCCATCTGGAATATAAGCAACATGTACTCGTCCTATAATTGGCAGCATATGGTGTTCGCACATAGAGTAAAACTCAATATCACGAACAAGAACCATCTCATCGTTGCTGCTTTCAAAAAGGGCATCATTGAGTACCTTTTTAGGATCCATTTTATACCCTTCGCAAAGGTGCTCAAAAGCTTTATATACTCGATGAGGTGTTTTTTTCAGTCCTTCTCTGTTTGGATCTTCACCTATAAGTTCAAGAATCGTTGTTATAGCTTCTTCAAATTTTTTAGCTTTTTCAATGGACATGTATTGCTCTCTTTTCAAATTTAGACTTTTAATAGTATAACTTTTTTTGGGTAAAAAAGTCCCTATATTTATGGTAGTAGACTTATAAAGTAACTTTTGGGTAAAATAATGCCACTAATTTTTTAAAAAGGTTGAATGTTTATGGAAGTGACTGCTAAGAAGATCGATAATGCGAATGTGGTTATCGAAGCAACTATTGCTAAAAATGACATTGATGGTAGGGTAGACAAAATTGCCAAGCAAGCTGCAAAACAGATGAAAATTGACGGATTCCGTCCTGGAAAAGCACCAGTATCTGTTGTAAAAAAACGCCTTGGCGATCGTCTAGTTCAGGATGCTGAAGCTGAAGCTCTTCGTGAAGTACTCAATACAGCATCTAAAGAGTTGGAGCTTGATGCTGAAAAAATCATTGGAGAGCCAGCTGTAACAAAGTTTGACCGTGGTGAAGAAGCAATTGAAGTAGAGTTGAAGCTTAGCCTTAAGCCAGAAATAGAGATTGAAGATATTAGCGATATAGTTCCTGAAGTTAAAACACCTCGTGTTACAAAAAAAGAGGTAGAAGAGCGCATTCAAGAGTTGGCTGAAGCACAAGCACCATTTGAGTCTATTGAAGAAGATCGTGGATTAGAAAATGGTGACTTAGCTGTTTTCGATTTTGAAGGATTCCTTGATGGTGAGCCATTTGAAGGTGGTAAAGCAGAAAACTTTGAATTGCGTATAGGTAGCGGACAATTCATTCCAGGCTTTGAAGAGCAAATGGTTGGAATGAAAAAGGGAGAAGAAAAGAGTATTAAAGTTACTTTCCCAGAAGATTACCGCAACAAAGATCTTGCTGGTAAAGAGGTGGAATTCAAGATTAAACTACATGACATTAAAGCAAAAAAAGATGTTGAAATAGATGATGAGCTTGCCAAGAAACTTCTTGGAGATGAAAATGGCACTCTTGAAAAACTTGAAAAAGAGGTAAAAGAGCAAATTAGAAGTGAAAAAATGACTAAGCTCTATAATGATGAGCTTAAACCTAAGCTTGTAGAAGCATTGGTTGAAAAATTTGAGTTTGATTTGCCAGAGAGTGTTGTTTCACAAGAAGTAGAATTAGCTCTTCGAAATAAAGTACAGCAAATGAATGAAGAAGAGATTGCTGAACTTCGTGAAAATGAAGAGAAAGTAAATGAGCTTCGTGAAGAGCTTCGTGCAGATGCTGCAAAGAGTGTAAAAGCTACTTTCATAGTTGATGCATTAGCTAAAAAAGAGGGTGTTGAGGTTAATGATCAAGAGATGATGCAGACAATTTTTTATGAAGCAATGAGCATGGGGCAAGATCCACAACAAACACTTGAATATTATAAAAAACAGAATCTTCTACCTGCAATCAAAATGGCAATGATAGAAGATAGACTGTTGACAAAACTTCTTAATGATAAAAATGAAAAAAGTAAAGATAAAGAAGAGAATACAGAAAAAGAAGAAGCATGAGTTACGTACCATTTGTAATCGAAAAGAGCGGACGGGGTGAGCGATCTTACGATATCTACTCTAGACTTCTTAAAGATCGCATCATTATGCTTAGTGGAGAGATCAACGATGCTGTAGCATCGTCGATCGTGGCACAGCTTCTATTTTTGGAAGCTGAAGATCCAGATAAAGATATCTATCTTTACATAAACTCTCCAGGTGGTGTTATTACAAGTGGTTTTAGTATTTACGATACAATGAACTATATTAAACCTGATATTGTCACAATATGCATAGGACAAGCAGCATCTATGGGTGCATTTCTTCTTACCTGTGGTACTGCTGGAAAACGGTATGCTCTTCCAAGTTCACGTATTATGATACATCAACCACTTGGTGGAGCTCAGGGACAAGCTACAGATATTGAGATTCAGGCAAAAGAGATTTTACGTCTGAAAAAATATCTTAATAAAATAATGGCTGATAGAACAGGAAAAACAGTCCGTACAATAGAAAAAGATACGGAGCGAGATTTTTTTATGAGTGCCGAAGAGGCTAAGGAGTACGGTCTGATAGATGAAGTACTGACACGAAGTTTTAAGTAAAGAGTAAGCTATGAGTGTAAATAAAATCCGTCAACCAAAAGCACAAGGATTAGAAGAGCCAACAAGCGAGTTAGAGCTGTATGCTCAAGAAGTTATGAATGAGATGGTACGTCAAAATGTGCCTCCGACACCTTCAAACTTTGATGCATATTTTGACAAAATGCTTGAAAGTAAATCGCCTGAATTCAGAAAACGGATTTTAAAAATACTAGAGTTAGAAGATACAGGAGAGCATGAACAGCAAACAATGATGGAACAGCATCTTAAAGATGCATTTGTTAATATTAAAAAGTTCATGCAACTCATAAATTTAATTTATAAAAATCTTCGTCATCTAGTAGCACTCATAGATAAACGACGTTATGAATTAAAGGCAGTTGCCGATAAAGCTGGCATAATGACTCTTCTTGATACTCTTGAAAAAGATATGCAATCTATGAATGAGATAATCAAAAAAGAGTCTAAAACAATTAAAGCAACTTATGAGGCAACAAGTGAACTTGTTTATGAAGTTCAAGAACTTGCAATATATGATAGTAGATTTGGTGTATATAAAAAGAAATATTTTATCCGTAAGGTTGAACAAGAAGCTAAGCTAATAAAAGAGTTCCATCATGAAAGTAGTATTATGATGGTACGAGTTAGTGAAAAGCTTCTTAAAAAAATTGAGAGCCAAAAAGTCAGGCAAATGATTTTGCGTACTGTAGCTAGACTCCTTTTAAAAACTTCACGACGGAGTGACTTGGTTGCAGTTTATGATGATGAAGTTTTCACTATTTTGATGCGTCATACTTCTGTTCAAAATGCAAAAAGAGCAGCAGAGAGACTAAAGGATCTTGTTAACAATACAAACTTTTTTGTTGGAGATAACGAAATCAATTTAGATGTCAATATAGGAATTGCACGTATAGATTTGGAAAGAACTTTAGAAGTAACTTTAGTGTGTGCTCTTGATGCCATTGCACTTGGTGAGAAAAACAATATGCCATATGGTATTTGTCCTCAAGACGAGGAGGCTTAATGGTTCGTAAAATCGTTGTCTATCCAGATAAGCGGTTAAAGCAAAGAAGTAAAGAGGTTGTTGATTTTAATAATGAATTACACCTATTACTTGATGATATGAATGAGACAATGCTAGCTGGTAATGGAATAGGTTTAGCTGCTATTCAAATAGGGGTTCCATTAAGAGTTTTATTGATTAACTTGCCTGATGAAGAGGGAAATCAGTATCCTGAAAACCTTTTGGAAGTTATAAACCCTGTTATTTTGGAAAAGAGAGGTTCTACAACATACACTGAAGGGTGTTTGAGTGTACCAGACTATTATGATGATGTAGAGCGAGCTGAATGGATACGGGTAGAGTTTTATAATAGACATGGAGAACGACAAGAGATAGAAGCTGATGGATTGCTTGCTATTGCATTTCAGCATGAGATGGATCATTTGGATGGACATCTTTTTATAGAAAAACTATCTTTTTTAAAGAGAAAAAAGTTTGAAAAAGAGTGGAAGAAGAAGCAAAAAGAGTTACAAAAAAGCAGTAAATAGTATGCAAAATAAAGATATAGTTTGAAACAGCTACTCTCTGCTACTCTTGATGGGATTAATGCAAAAAAAGTAGAAGTTGAAGCTGCATTTACAAAAGGTTTGCCAGCATTCGGAATAGTTGGATTGGCAAGTTCATCTATTCAGGAAGCAAAAGAGCGTGTTAAAGCTGCTTTGCTAACCAATGGATTCTCTTTTCCTCCTCTTCGTATAACTGTCAGTATGTCTCCATCAGATTTACTTAAAACTGGCAGTCATATGGATCTTGCTATAGCATTGGTTATAGCCCTTCAAAATGAGAATATAGATTTAGAAGATTTTTATGTTTTTGGAGAGCTTGGACTGGATGGTAGGCTTAAAGATACACGTTCTATCTTTCCTATACTTCTTTCACTAAGAAATCAAAAACTAATCACCAAAGCTATTGTTCCAACAGAATCATTGGAAAAACTCTCAATGATACCTGGAATCACCTATATAGGTGTTGAAAACCTTTTTGAAGCAATTGCAGTTTGTAAAAAAGAGCAGCCTCCAAGAGAGATAGAAGCAACACCAATTGATGGTGAAACCATTGAAGTAGGTGAAGTAAACTACTTTTTTATAAAAGACTATCCTGAAGATTTTTTAGATGTAAAAGGTCAAGAGATCGCTAAACGGGCATCTTTGATTGCAGCTTCCGGTATGCATAATATGTTAATGGAAGGGAGTCCAGGGTGTGGTAAGAGTATGATTGCCAAACGTTTACAACATATCTTGCCTCCAATGTCACTTGAAGAGATCCTACAAGCAAATCAGTATGCATTGTTAGGAAATGAAGAACCTATATTTGAACCAAAGAGACCACAAAGGTCACCTCATCATTCTGCAAGTAAGCCAAGTATTTTTGGGGGAGGTTCCCATCACGCAAAAATAGGAGAAGTTGCTCTTGCCAATAGCGGCATTCTATTTTTCGATGAGTTTCCACACTTTTCTAAAACTGTACTAGAGGCACTAAGAGAGCCTTTACAAGACTATAAAGTGCTTATTTCTCGTGTTAACAGTAAAATAGCTTATGATACAAAGTTTATGTTTATTGCAGCACAAAACCCTTGTCCTTGTGGAAATCTTTTAAGTTCTATTCATACTTGCCGATGCAGTGATTTAGAGATTAAACGTTATAAACAGCGTTTGTCAGATCCTTTGCTTGATAGGATTGATATATATGTACAGATGCAAGAAAGTTCTTCTGAAGATAAACCCTCAATAAGTTCTTCTTCTATGCATAAAGAGGTAATAAAAGCCTTTATTCAGCAAATGAAAAGAGGTCAGAAGCATCTTAATGGTAAATTGGATGAGAAAGAGATAGAAAAATATTGCATACTTGATAATGAAGCAGAACAGGTTTTATATAAAGCTGTAAATAGTTTTGGTTTAAGTCATCGAAGTGTAGCAAATGTAAAAAAAGTTTCAAGAACAATTGCAGATTTAGAAGAGTCTAAAGAGATAGAGAAAAGACATATATTGGAAGCTCTTAGCTTTAGAAGAAGGAGTTAAAAAAATACTCCTTCTAAAAAATTTCATTAAAAAATTGCTACAGCCCATTTAGTAACAAAATAACCTGCAACAATAAGCCATGCAAACATAAGCAGAGCAAGAAGAATAGGTTTAATACCAGCTTGTTTAAATTTTTCAGCATTAGTTTCCATTCCAAGTGCAGTCATTGCCATTGTAAGCATAAAGGTATCAATTTGATTAATATCATTTACAATTGTTGCAGGTATGATTTCTAGTGAATTAACTCCACTCATTACAACAAACCATACAGCAAACCATGGAATGACAAGTTTTACACCTCCAGCTTCTTTTCCAGACTTTCTTGCTACAGATGAAATTAAAATTCCTAAAATTATCAATACGGGAGCTATCATCATTACTCTTGTCATTTTTACAATAACAGCATCATCTGCTGCTGCTCCTCCTATTGCACCTCCTGCAGCTACAACTTGAGCAACTTCGTGAACGGTACCTCCTACATATATTCCATATGTTGCTGGGTCCATCCCCAAAATACCAGTTTTATATACAAAAGGGTAAACAAACATTGCTATAGTACCGAATAGTACTACTGTACCTACAGCAATAGCACTTTTATATGGTTCAGCTTTTAGAACTGGTTCAGTTGCCAAAACAGCTGCTGCCCCACATATAGAGCTTCCTGCAGCAGTTAAAATCGATGTATCTCGGTCTAATTTAAATATTTTCATACCTGCCCATGAACCTAGTAAAATAGTAGTTGTAAGCATAATAACCGAAACTGCAAAACCTGCTGCACCTACATCCATTATCTGCTGAAATGTAATTCTAAATCCATAAAAAACGATTGCAAGCCTAAGTAACTGTTTAGCAGAAAAGACAATACCAGGTACCCACTCTTTTGGAAGATGGTTTCTTAAAGTATTGGCATATATCATTCCTATAATAATACCTATGATTAATGGACTGATTGCCAAATTTTTTATAAAATCAATTTGAGAAATTTGAATAGCAGCAATAGAAAATAGGGCAACAAACAGAATGCCATTTAGCGTATAACGGATATTTTCTTTAGAAAAAGCCATAGATATCCTTTTAATGAAAATATTAAAAAAATTATAATAAAAAAAAATCAATAAGCAAAATAAAATAAATATGATATAATAATAAGAATTTTTGTTGAAGGTGAAAAAAGCGATGAAAATAACACTAAGACAAATGGAGATCTTCCTTGAAGTTGCTCAAATAGGGCATTTGACAAAAGTTGCTGAAAGAATGGGCTTAAGTCAGTCTGCTGTATCTATGTCAATTAAAGAGTTAGAAAGCATTATAGGATATAAACTTTTTGACAGAATAAATAAAAAGTTGGTTCTTAATGAAAAAGGTAGGGCTTTTGCTGAAGCAATATCTCCTCTAGTGAGTAAGCTTAATGATATTGAAGAGGAGTTTAAAAATGATGAAAATAATGGAGAGCTTCTAATAGGTGTCAGTACAACGATAGCTGACTATCTAATTCCTCCTATAATTTGTCAATATATGAACAGCTTTCCTCAAGTGAAAGTCAATTTAAAAGTAGGAAATACCCGCAAAATTGTAGAGATGATTGAAAATGGTCAAGTTGATTTGGGATTTGTTGAGGGAAATGTTGACTCAACATCTATAAAACAAGAAGTTGTTGGACTTGATGAACTCATTATAGTTACAGGTGACAGAAATTTAGCTATGGCTCAAGATGAGTACTATATAGACAGCCTTCTTGGAAAGCAGTGGATTTTAAGAGAAGAGGGCTCTGGTACAAGAGAGGTGTTTTTAACACATCTTGGAGATTTGGCATCTCAGTTAAACCTATTTTTGGAGCTTGGTCACCCTGAATCTATTAAAAATATGTTGATTCAAAGTGGTAAATGTCTTACTTGTCTTCCTCGTATTAGTGTAATGAAAGAGCTTGAGAGAGGAGACCTTTATGAGATAAAGACTAAAAACCTCAAGTTTGAACGTCAATTTCTTCTGATATATCATAAAGATAAATATAAAACGTCACTTCTAAGTAAATTTATCTACTTTACTAGAATGCAGTTAGGTAAAATACTCGAGCATTAATATGCTCGGGTTATTTTGTTTTTTCTATAGCTAATTTATACTCTTCTGGATGGTTCAAGTTAAAGAAAGGATCATCATTTTCAAAATAAACAAAATCTGTGTTTGATGTTTTAAGAAGATATCCTAATCTATGTTGGTTGTTTTTAACCATCTCTTTTAGTTTTGGTAGTAGGTTTTTAGTATAAATACCACACATAGGATGAATGCCATTTGGGCTTTTTGCAATTACAGCATCTTTATTCTCTTTTTCATGCACCTCTATTAACTTTTTTATCACTTTTTCATCTACAAAAGGTGTGTCAACACTTATTGCAAAGAAAGCATTACTTTTTAGTTGGTTGAAAATTGTCAGCAATCCTGCTGTTGGAGCATAAACCCCCAATGTTTCATCATCAAAAATAGTTGGAGCTTTAAAAGGAAATTTGTCACTTTTTGTGCTGATATAAATCTTTTCAAAAAGTGGAAGTAGTCGATGGTATTGATACTCTGTAAGAGTAGAAAACTCACCGAATGGAAGAAGAGCTTTATCTTCTCCCATTCTTGAGCTTTTGCCACCTGCAAAGATTATGCAGGGGATGGAAAATTTCATTTATATATCACGTGGATCTACAATTTTTCCAGCAATTGCACTAGCAGCTGCAACGGCTGAGTTTGCAAGGTATATTTCACTGCTTCTTGCACCCATGCGACCAACAAAGTTTCGGTTGGTAGTAGAGATACAGCGCTCATTGTCGCCAAGAATTCCCATATAACCACCAAGGCAAGCGCCACAAGTAGGATTCGATACAACAGCACCAGCATCGATCAAGGCATCAATATATCCTGCTTTCTCTGCTGCTTTGAGTATTTTTTGAGTTGCAGGTGTGACAATCATTCTTGTATGGCGTGCTACTTTTTTACCTTTTACAATCTCAGCTGCAATCTTTATATCGCTTAATCGTCCATTTGTACAGCTTCCAATGAAGACTTGATCAATTCTCAAATCATCTGCAACTGCCTGGCTTATAGGCTTACCATTGCTTGGAAGATGTGGGTAAGCAATTACCGGTTCAAGCTTGCTGACATCAATTTCAATTACTTGGCAGTAGTTGGCATCTTCATCAGAGTAGTGGAACTTAGGTTCACGTGCCAAAGGTTTGTCTGCAAGGAACTCTTTTGTAATGTCATCACAAGCGATGATACCACTCTTTGCACCAGCTTCGATTGCCATATTACAAAGGCTGAAGCGATCATCCATACTTAAGTATTCAATAGTATCTCCGGTAAACTCAAGAGCTTTATATAGAGCACCGTCAACACCAATCATGCGAATGAGTTCTAAAATTAAGTCTTTACCGTAAATATGTTCACCAGGTTTTCCGGTAAATACCACTTTGATCGTTTCAGGTACTTTAAACCAGTTGCCGCCGGTGATCATTGCAAAAGCCAAGTCAGTTGATCCCATACCTGTTGAGAAAGCTCCCAATGCACCGTGTGTACAAGTATGGCTGTCTGCACCGATTATGACATCTCCTGGTACAACAAGCCCTTTTTCAGGAAGCAGTGCGTGTTCAATCCCCATATCTTTCTCATCAAAGAAGTGTTTGAGGTTATGTTTGTAAGCAAATTCACGGCTGATTTTTGCTTGGTTTGCACTTGCTATATCTTTAGCCGGAATAAAGTGGTCCATAACAATAGAAAAACCGTCAGGGTTTGCCAGTTTAGTAGCACCACTCTCTTCAAATGCACGAATAGAGATAGGTGTTGTAATATCATTACCGATTACCATATCGATGTTACAGCGTACTATTTCACCCGCTTTGACTTCACGTCCAACATGTTCACTAAAAATTTTTTCTGTAATAGTCTGTCCCATAAAAATCCTTACCAGTGTCCTTAATTAGTGCGATTATATCAAAAAAGTGCTGTTGAAATTTACAAAGGTTAAATATTTCTCTTCACTGATTTGTTGTATGACTTTTCGTATAGTAGTTCAGGGTCTAAATCTAACTGATTTGCCCATTCAATACTATCAAAGCTTACTCTAACACTTTCAAATAAATTTTTATCTTTTAGTTCTTTAAATTTACCAATTTCCAAATATGGTTTTACATCAAATATTCTTTCTTCATTATTTTCAAACTTTAATAACAGTGTATAGTCTTCCAAAGGTTTTACATCTTTTATTGCTAAATACATATTAAAACTCCTATTTTAGAGGGTCAATTTTAAATGGTAATTCACCATTTTGTGCTAATTCCCAATCAGCTAATAACTCTTCTTTTCTAAGCTCAACCCAAGCTAAAACAAGTCTAAGTTTATTTTTTGGTAGATTACCTTCAACTAACTCCACCTTGTTAATATCGATAATAGCTTTATTATCTTGGTAATATACATGAATATGAGGTGGATTATGCTCTTTTGGAGCACAATACATTCTGATAATTATTCCATAAAACATTGAGATAGTTGGCATCTAAAATCCTTAAAAAATACTTCACTTATTATACTATAACCCATTTGGTTAATTAACTTTGTCATTTTGATTCTTTGAGAAACTTTAACTGATTTTTAGCCTAAAAACCTGCGAGTCAAAATGGAATATAAAAAATTTACAAATCAGTCTATATGCTACAATAACTGCATATAAATCATATACTAAAGAGAGATGTGAAAGATTAATGAAATATTATGAATTAAAAGAGCTGACACAATATTTTAAAAAATTTAACCAAATAAGAAGCATTGGGCGTATTGATGATAATGTGATCCGTATTGAGTTTGATAGAAAGATTTTCATTGGATTTGATATGTCACGAGGGCGATCAGAACTATTTTGGGCTGACAATATGTTACCAGTTAGAGAGTATAATGCACCATTTGACAGTTTGTTAAAAAAAAGATTTAACGGTGCAAAAATTTTAAATGTCACGCTTGTTGATGATGATAAAATTTTAAGGTTTGACACAGCTTTACAAGGAGCTTACAGGTTTACAAAAACATCATTGCAGTTTGAGTTTACAGGTCGTTACACAAATGTGATAATTTTAGATGAGAATGGTATTGTTTTAGAAGCTCTTCGTCATATTGACAGTGATGCAAGTTTCAGAACTGTTCAACCTGGAGTAGTTTTAAAGCCGTTAAAACCATACAGTGGTAAGCGTCAGAGTGGAACTATTGAAGATATAGAGGAGTATTTAAAGCAAAGAGCAATTAAACGAGTTCAAAATCGTCTGCATCAGCTTAAAACACGCTATGGCAAACAGCTTCAAAAGAAGATTGAACGTTTAAAAGCAGAGTTAAAGAGACTTCCTTGTAAGAGTACACTTGAAAAAGAGGTTGAAACCTATTCAACATATGGTGCAATTGTTTTGGCTAATCTGCATAAAATAAAGCCATATGATACATCTTTGACAACTGTTGACTTTGAAGGAAACCAAATTAAGGTAGATTTACCTTCATTGCCAAACCCAAAACGGATAGGGGAACACTTTTACAATCTCTCACGTCGTGCATCAAATAAACTTAATAATCTACATATAGAGGAAGAGAATTTAAAATCGAGAATTGAGTTTTATGAATGCCTGCTCTCCAATCTAAAATCGGCAGAGAGTGAAGTACAAATTGCTCTTCTTTTTCCTCCAAAGCAACAACATAAAAAGAGACGTGAAAAGATGCAGTGTGAAGTTTTTTGGATAGATAAATATAGAGTTTTAGTGGGACGTAACGAACGTGAGAATATTTGGGTTTTAAAACAGTCTCGTGCAAATGATTTATGGTTACATTTAAAAGATAGACCCTCATCACACTGTATTATACAAAGCAGTGATAGAAAACAGATTGCAAGAGAAGTTATAGAAAAAGCGGCACGAATTTGTGTTGAAACAAGTGTAACTCAACCTGGAGATTATCTGGTCGATATTACTTATAGGCGTAATGTTAAAATTGAACGGGGTGCACATGTTACATACACAAATTACGACACCATAAAGGTAAGAAAGGAATAAAACATGGCTGTTTCACCGCTGACAAACATCGTCTTTATAAATCAAAATATGCATGTTGCTGCCGGTGTACAGACAGCCCAATTTAACAGGTATGATTTGCAAAATATTGCCGCACAGGCATTAGTCAATGAAAAAGAGAAAATAGTTGAAGAGGTTCGACCTGTAGAGGAGTCTTACAAGGTAGATCCTGATCGTGAACATGAGCGTGAAAAGGCAAAAGAGCAAGAAGAGGAGCGTGAACAAGCTGCTAATCATAAGCCAAAAAGTAAAGAGAGTGATGCTGAAAAGAGTAGTGATGTGACAATAGATGAAGATGGTAATCCTCATTTAGATATTCTTGTTTAACCTAAAATCCGTTATACTAAAAGAAAATTCAGACTGAAGGGTTTGTATGAGTCTTTTTTCTATTTTTACAGATAATAAGCAGCGTTTTTTAACAGGCATTATATTAATAGCAGTTGTAGCAGCCATCGGTCTGATCAATAACTTTTTTGTTATTTGGCTCTTTTTTGGAATTGTCTATATGTTCTCATTTTATGAGGCTATGCGCCTATTTAAAATAGAGAATAATCAAATGTATGCATATGCAGCCGGATTGTGGCTTTTGGCACTTATTTATCCAAATCCTGATGATCTCTTTTTCTTAATAGCAGTAGTCTTTGCATCTTTACTTGCCTATACCAGAGAGTTTGATAAAAAGCTTTTTCTTCCATTTCTTTACCCTACGGCATCATTTCTTTTTCTTCTAACTCTTTACAACGACTTTGGAATAGATTCTCTAATCTGGCTTGTTGTTGTAGTAGCACTGACAGATATAGGTGCCTTTTTTGTTGGTAAAATGGCAGGAAAAAGACAATTTTGTGTAACTTCTCCAAATAAAACTATTGAAGGTGTTGCCGGTGGAGTAGTTATTGCAACATTTGCAGGCTTCTTTACAGGGAGTATGCTAGTAGATTGGCCTCAGGCACTGCTTATCTCTTTTGGTGTTTCTGTTGCATCTATATTTGGTGATCTGTTTGAAAGCTATCTTAAGCGTGAAGCAGGTGTAAAAGATAGCGGAAATATTTTGCCAGGTCACGGTGGTATGCTTGATCGTGTAGATGGGTATCTCTTTAGTGGTATAGTTATGGTTCTTTTGCTTAGGGGGTTGCTGTAAGTGGTTGTTTTAGGATCAACTGGCTCTATAGGTGTTAATACTCTTGAAGTTGCTAGACGCTTTAACATACGTGTAGAAGCATTAGTGGCAGGAAATAATATTGAGTTGCTAAAAAAGCAAATTTTAGAGTTTAAACCCTGTTTTGTCTGTGTAGCCAGTGAGTCTTTAGCAAAATTAATTGACCATCCTCGTGTTTTTTGGGGTGAAGATGGCATTTTGGAAGTAATCAGAAATAGTAGCTCCTCTATTGTTGTAAATGCACTGGTTGGTTTTTTAGGGTTACGTCCAACTATTGAAGCTATTAGAGAGGGAAAAACTGTTGCTTTGGCAAACAAAGAGTCGCTTGTTGCTGGTGGTGCGTTTATAGATCCAAAACATTTGCGTCCTATAGATAGTGAACACTTTGGTCTTTGGTATTTGCTAAGTGGCAGAAAACCTAAGAAGATGGTAATTACTGCAAGTGGTGGAGCATTTAGAGATACTCCTTTAGAAAAAATAGAGAATGCCACTTTAGAAGATGCACTAAAACACCCTAACTGGAGTATGGGAGCCAAGATTACTATTGACAGTGCCACAATGACAAACAAGCTTTTTGAACTTCTTGAAGCAAAGTGGTTTTATGACTGTGAAAATATTGATGCTGTTATTGAGACAAAATCTGTTATTCATGCTCTTGTAGAGTTTGTTGATGGTGCTACAACAGCCCAAATGGCTCATCCAGATATGAAACTTCCGATATCTTATGCCTTGATGCAAAAGGTTGATACACCTATACTAGAGCCTGTCAATCTACTGGAAGTTGGATCACTGGAATTTCGTGAAATAGATTCAAAGCGTTACCCTGTTTGGGAGATAAAAGATGATCTGCTTAAACATCCAAAACGAGGTGTTGTTGTAAATGCTGCCAATGAGGTGGCTGTCTCTCTATTTAGTGATGGAAAAATCAGATTTGGTCAAATTGCTAAACTGACAATGAGTGCTTATGAGCATTTTAGTAATGTCGATCCTAAGAGTCTTGATGAGGTTTTTGAGATTGATCGTGAAGTAAGAAGCTGGTGTAAAAAGGTTTCAGTGTGAAAAATAGGACCTTACTACTGCACGGCTGGGGAGGCAGTGACTACCCTCACTGGCAGGCTTGGTTGGCAAGTGAACTTGCTAAAGATTATGGAACTGTCAGTTTCCCTCTTATTCAACATCCACACTATCCACATATAAACAGATGGAAAAAAGAGGTTAAATCGCATCTAAAAGATTTTAGACCAGATACTGTAATTTGCCACTCTCTTGCCAATACTCTTTGGTTTCATCTTTGCAATGAAGGAGAGATAGAGCCAGTTGAAAAGTTGATACTTGTTGCTCCTCCACGTCTTAACTGTGATATAGAGACAATAAAGAGTTTTTTTCCTGTCACTGCTCCAAAAAATCTTTTTGCAAAGAGTTCAATACTAGTTGTCTCTACCAATGATCCATATATGACACAAGATGAAGCGTGGGAGATGCAAGAGATACTGGGAATTCCAATGAAAGTAATAGAAAATGCAGGACACATAAATTCCGATAGCGGATATGGTGAGTGGCCTTGGATATTAGAGTATCTAAAAAGTGGTGAAATTTGTCCAACAGAAGAGAGACCTAAATCATGATTTTAAGTATAGAGAGCAGCTGTGATGATAGCTCTATTGCAATAACAGAGATTGCTACCAAAAAGCTTATTTTTCATCGTAAAATTTCTCAAGAGCTTGAACATGCAAAGTATGGCGGTGTAGTACCAGAACTGGCAAGCAGGTTGCATGCAGTTGATTTGCCAAAACTTTTGGAAGAGGCTGAACCTTTTTTGAATGATTTAAAAGCAGTTGCTGTAACAAATGAACCAGGTCTTTCAGTCACTCTTCTTGAAGGTGTGGCAATGGCTCAGGCGCTAAGTATTGCTAAAGATTTGCCGCTTATTCCTATTAATCATCTTAAAGCTCATATATACTCACTTTTTATTGAAAAAGAGGCAATTTTTCCAATACTTGTACTGCTGATCTCCGGCGGTCATACAATGGTACTAGATGTCAAAGGGTATGATGAGATAAAAGTTTTAGCTACTACTATGGATGACAGTTTTGGAGAGAGTTTTGACAAGGTAGCTAAGATGATGGGGCTTGGATATCCTGGAGGTCCTATTGTTGAAAAATTGGCTCTACAAGGTGATTCGAAAAAATTTTCTATGCCTATTCCTCTTCAAAACTCACCAAAACTCGCTTTTAGCTACTCTGGAATCAAAAATGCTGTAAGGCTCGTTGTTGAAGCAAATCAGCCTCTTGATGAAGAAACAAAAGCCGATATAGCAGCAAGTTTTCAAAAAGCGGCAATTGCCCATCTAATGCAAAAGAGCAAAAAGATATTTAAAGAGCTTAAGCCCAGAAATTTTGCTATTGTTGGCGGTGCAAGTGCAAATCTGGCAGTACGTAAAGCATTTACCAATTTGTGTGAAGAATTTGACTGTAATATACATTTAGCAGATCTTGCCTACTGCTCCGACAATGCTGCAATGGTTGGACGATGCGCAGTTGATGCATATGAGTTAAAAAAGTTTATATCTGCTCTAGATATTGAAGTTCAGCCAAGAACAGATGTCATTTAGCATTTTGCTCTGGCTTTTGTTCAGGGCTATTAACTTTTTTTGTATCTATTGATGATCCGTTTTTTCTTAAACTTTCACCTATAAAGATCCCTTTTTGCTCTATTATAAGGTCCTCACATACAATTTTTCCTACAATTTTTCCTCCGCTTACAATTTCAACTACATCACTCTCAATACTACCTTCAAAAAAACCACTTACCATAACCTTTTTAGCAAAAACTTCACCTTTTGCTCCACCTTTTTTGCCAATGCTTAAGCTATTGTCAATTTCTATTTTACCCTCTACATATCCATCAATATGAAGTTTGCCTTGTACTAAAATTTTTCCTTCTATTTTTGTGCCGTGAGCGATGATGGTTGTGCTGTTTGAAGATGATGGCGTCGAATCTGATTTACTAAAGAGTCCCATTTTACTGCTTTCTCCTTTCTAAAAATAGTGTCAAAATTTTTTAAATCCCATTTTATGAACTTTAGAGGGTTTAATGATATTTGAAGATATCTAATCTCATAATGAAGATGAGGACCATTGCTTAAACCACTGTTGCCAGTATATGCAATAATATCACCTTTTTTAACAAAATCACCTGTTTTTACTTTACATTTATATAGATGGCCATATAAAGTTTTAAACCCATAAGCATGATCAAGAATCAAAAGCACTCCAAAGCCACTTCTTTTATGTGGACCTGCAAATTCAACAATTCCATCAGCCGGTGCACGTACAGGAGTTTTAAGAGGTGCCCTAAGATCAATGCCTTGGTGAAACTCTTTTTTCTTTAATATAGGATGAATTCTATTTCCATATTTACCAGTAATACCATTATATGGTACAGGTGAACCATTTGGAATGAGTTGCAACATTAAACTTTTAAGTGCGGCATCAGGGTGTATTGCTTCAACACGAGTGATTAGGTTGACCTCTTTTGCAGGTTTTATACCTAAAAGCTCTTCTATGCTTTGGATTTTTTCATTAACAGAAGATAGTTCTTGAGATTTAGCTTGGATTTTTTCATAAAGTTCTCTATTTTTGCTTTGAAGAGAATCTTTTTTATTTTCCAATAAAAGAGTCTCTTTTTGCAATATATCAACTTTTTTAGATAAGTAGTAAATGGCAGTACCGGAAAAAATAAGCAATAAAGTTACAAATATAATAGAATACAGAAGTAATTTTTTTATAATTTTACTAATAGTAAAGTGTTTAGAACCGTATATATCGGTAACTGTAATTAAGATTTTATTTCTCATATATTCTTTCTAAAAAGCAGTTATAAATAAAAAAACTATATTTCTTATTGTAGCATATAGTATTTATGGTTTTTAGTAATCATTTTAAATCTTGTTAAATTATTCAGGAAAAAAATTAAAATATTTTAATTAAGACAAAATTTATCCTAATTAAGTACAATAACGTCAAGCACATTGATTGTGCACGTTCATATTGAATATGTCAATAAAACAAAAACAATAAAAAGGAAATCCTATGGCAACAACTAAGCTTAAAGGTAATGAAGTAAAATTGGCTGGTAATGAAGTTAATGTTGGAGATAAAGCTCCAGAAGTAACTGTAGTAAATTCTGACGGTCTTGCAGATAAAAAAGTTGGTGGAGCACAAGATAAAGTACAACTTCTTGTAGTAGTTCCTTCACTTGATACACCAGTTTGTGCAGCAGAAACTCGTAAGTTCAATGAAAAAGCTGCTCAAATTGAAGGTGTTGATACAACTGTTATCTCTATGGACCTTCCATTTGCTGCTGGACGTTTCTGTTCTGCTGAGGGAATTGAAAACCTTACAGTTGCATCTGACTTCCGTAACAAAGATTTTGCAAACGCATATGGTGTTCTTATTGCTGAAGGTCCACTTGCAGGTGTAACTGCTCGTGCAATCTTTGTTATTGACAGAGATGGTACTGTTGTTTACAAGCAACTTGTTCCTGAAATTACTGAAGAACCAGAGTATGAAGAGGCTCTTGAAGCTGCAAAAGCTGCTGCTAGCAAATAATTTTAAAATATAAAGCTGCTACATTAGGGGAAATAAAAGGGTTGGCTTTAAGCCATCCCTTTTTTTAATTTAATATAAACTACAAAACTGACTCTTTCTAAAAACTTCAAAATAATACACATTTATTCTCTTTATTTTAACTGTGGTATACTGCATAAAGATTATTTTTTATTATAAAAAATAATTTGAGTAAGATTGTTGATAATAAAAATTTTGATGAATAGCCATTCATTAAATTAAAATTAAATTTATCAGCAAGTAGTTACACTTCTGTATGTGTTAATAAATAACCATTCATTCATTAAAGGAGACTTCATGGAAGTGGAAATCTCAAGAAGAAGATTCCTTCAGGGAACAGTTGCTTTGACTGTTCTTGGTGCTTCTGGGGTATCTGGCTCAGGTTTGCTTAAAACCAGTGATGCTAGAGCTGACAGTAGCAAGAGAAAAGTTGTTCCTACACTTTGTGAAATGTGTGTCAACAAGTGTGCGGCATATGCAGTAGTAGAGAATGGTATTGTGAAAAAGCTAGATCCAAACCCTCACTTTCCAAAATCGAAAAATATGTTATGTGCCAGGGGAAATGCCGGTATTCATGCACTCTATGATCCAGATAGATTAAAGTACCCAATGATTAGAGTAGGTAAAAAGGGTGAAGGCAAGTTTAAACGTGTAACTTGGGATGAAGCGTATGAAGCTATTCTTAATGGTACAGATAAATTCAAAGGTTTAAAACAGATCCTTGAAGAGGAGAAAGATAACAGATCAACTATCTCTTACTGTGCTGGTGAAGGTATGGCAGAGCATACATTTAAAAGTTTCATGGCAGATAAATTTGGTTCTTCAAACTTTGTAAATCATGCATCTATCTGTCTGCAGACAACAGTTTCAGGCTATGCTCTAACTATAGGCGGATATGGTCTTGATGATTTGGAGAATGCAAATTATGTAATTATGGCAGGTGCCAATCGTGCAGAAGCAATAATTACACCTGATACTATGGATATTTTCAAACGTACAAGAGGACGTGGAGCTAAACTTGTAGTTATTGACCCAAGATATACAAATACAGCAGCTCAAGCTGATAGATGGGTTCCTATAAAAGTAGGAACAGACTTAGCATTTGTTTTAGCTCTTACATATGTTGTAATGACAGAGACTCTTTATAATAAAAAGTTTGTTGAAGAGAATGTTGATGGTTTTGAAGAGTATCGAAACTATATTGTTAATGAGAAAAAGTACACTCCTGAATGGGCAGAGAAAATTACAGGGGTGGATGCTGAAACTATTAGAACTATAGCACGTGAATTTATGGCTCATGCACCAAGAGCTATCTACTATCAAGGTCGTCGTACAGCGTGGAGTAAACAAGATTTTCAACTTAGACGAGCTCAGGCAATATTTACAGCTTTGGGTGGTGGTATAGATGTAAAAGGTGGAATTGTTTTTGGAAAGAAACTACCTTTGGGAAGTCATGAAATAAATGCACCAATGTATGCAAATGCTGAGTCTAGAATAGATCGTAAAGAGGCGGCTATTGTAGGTGGTAGTGGAACCTGGATAGGTTTTAGAAATATGATTGTAGAGGATCGTACGCCATATCCAGTTAGAGGAATGTTTATCTATAAACAGAACCCAATGTTAAGCGTACCAAATACAAAAAAAACAAGACAAATGTTTGAAAAGATGGATTTGGTAGTTGCTATAGATACAATGCCAAGCGACACAGTAATGATGGCTGATGTAGTTTTGCCTGAGTGTACATATCTTGAGCGTGAAGATCCTGTTAAATCGTTTGGAGGTATAGAGCCATCTATTGTATTGCGTCAAAAAGCAATTGATCCAATGTATGACACTAAGCCTGTTATTGAGATTATCAGAGGGTTGGCTCAGAAGGTTTCGAAACCTCTTTTTGAGATAAGCAAGAAGTATGATGAAGATCTTCAAAGTGAGTTAGAAGATCGTCCAGAAGAAGAGGTTTACAATGAAGATGGCTGGAACTTGGCAGATGCTTACCTTCAAAGTCAAGAAGAGATCAATGAACATCTTGTAGTAAGTGAGTATGGAAAAGAGGCTTACGAGACTTTAAAAGAGAAGGGTGTCTTCTATCCAAATATGGATAAATACTTTAAAAAGATATCTGAAAATGAGTATGAGTACTACCCTGAAGAGGCAAGATACTACTCTGTCAATGCATTAGAGAAATTTGACAACAGTGTTTACCACGATACCTGCGTAGATGAAAAAGAGATAGCAGCACTTAGACGCAAATTTAAGACACCATCAGGGAAAGTGCAGTGTAACTTTAAATCATTGGCAAAAAAAGGTATTGATCCTATGCCAACTTGGCATGATGAGATGTATCAAGAGACGCCAGAAGGTAAATTTAAATTTATTACAGGAAGACACGCTCAGTTTACACAAAACTCCACTGCAAATAATATTATGCTTCTTGATCTAATGCGTGAAAACTATCTTTGGATAAACAAAGAAGAGGCAGAAAAACGGGGTATAAAATATGGTGACTTGGTAGAGGTAGAAAGTAAAATAGGAAAGGTTCGTATAAAAGCGTATCCAACCAGCAAAATTATACCTGGTGTTCTCTTTTATGTTCATGGTTTTGGAAGTGAAAGTACAGGTATGACATTTGGTTACAGAAATGGTGCTAGTGATAACTTGATTATAGAAGATGTCATAGAACCTGTATTTGGCAGTGCAGCGATGCATGAAACAATTGTCGATGTAAGAAAGGTGTGATCATGAATTTTGCAATGGCATTGGATTATCAAAGTTGTATCAACTGTAAAGCATGTGAGACAGCATGTAAAGAGGAAAATGGTGTTCAACTTGGTGCAGATAAACAGCGTATATGGGTTGGACAGACAGAAGAGACAATATTTGGCAGACCTTTTGTAAACTTCTACCCTTCACAGTGTAACCACTGTTTAGATGCCCCTTGTGTAGATGTTTGCCCAACAAATGCAAGTCATTTTGCAGTAGGCGGTTTAGTAATGGTTGACAAAGAGAAGTGTATTCTTTGTAAAGGTTGTATGGAGGCTTGCCCATATGATGCTCGTTTTGTTGATGACAAAAAGGTTGCTGTTGACAAGTGTACATTCTGTTACGATACCCGCATTTTAAATGGTGAAACTACAACAGCTTGTCAAGCTACCTGTCCTACCAAAGTAAGACTTTTTGGAGATTTGGATGATGAAAATGGTGAATTGGTACAACTTCTAAAGAGTCGTAAGTTTTTTGTTCTTAAAGAGGATGAGGGGACAGTTCCTAAGCTTTTCTATCTTGTACCAGAACAAGACGAAAATTTTGCAATGAGATCAATTGGACACAATACAAAGATATATACGTGGGATGAGTTTAAGCCTATTATTGAAAAAGCTAAAGCAAAAAGGAGTCCACAATGGAAAAGTATGTAATAGCAGGTCTTGAAATCAATAGAGTCTCATTCAAAGATCTATTTTTCAATAGGACAATGCTAATTGCCTATATTCTATTAGCATTGGGAATATATGGTATTTATGAAGTATTTGATGAGAGATACTTTATGCTCACAGCAAATGCACATGATGCTGCACTAAATCCTGGAAGCAGAGATGTTGCAATAGCAATGAAAGAGGCAGTATTTGGTGATGGGGGTGAAGTAAAGCGTGATGCTCCTTGGTCTTTGTATATTGTCAATTATATGTATATGATTTACAGTGGTAGTGGAATAATCTTTTTAGTGGCATTGGCTGAGATTTTTAATGTTGAGATTATTAAAAAGACAGCGGCTGGTTTTATGATGTTTGGGTTAGCAATGGTATTTGGAGGTCTCTTTACTATTGCAGTTGACCTAAATATTTTACATATGCATTGGATGTTCTTATCTCCAAATGTAACTGCAGGTATGTGGCTAATGCTTCCTCTTTATCTTTTTTATATTCCATTTGTTCTTTTTGAGATATATCTTTTAATTACAAAAAATCATGAATGGGCAAAAAGGATAGCTTATCCGGTTATCATAATGAGTATTGTTGTAGACATTGTTGAGTACTACATTCAAGCAAAACTTTTTGATATGAATACAGCACGACACCTTTGGACAACATACCCTGCATTGACACTATACTTTATTGTTTCAGCATTTGTTGCTGCAGTTGCAATTATGATCATCTACTCAATCTTTGTCTATCGTGACAAGCTAAAAGATGAGTTTGGTGAGTTATTGAATCTACTTAGAAAAACATCACTTTATGTAATTGGATTGTTAGCAGCTTATGAAGCAACAGCTTTTTTGTTTATCGACAAAAATTGGGGAGGTATCATACTTTTTGGTGACTTTAAGTACTACTTTTATCTCTATCTCTCTTTAGCAGTAGCATTGCCTTTTATGATGGAGTTTAAAGGGCATAAAAGTATTGTGTTAACTTCATTAGGAGCTGTATCAATGATTATTGGTACCTATATAGGTCGTTATATTTTTGTTTATGGCGGTAATGCGTATCCGATGAGCGATAGATTTGGTACAGGATTTGAAAAATATGGTGAGTATGAGCAGATGAAAGATTTTATTTTCTATTTTCCTCATTTTGGGGAAGTACTTGTTGTTATAGGCTCAATAGGCGTTGTATTAGCTGCATATAAAATATTCGATTCTCTCTTCTCTGTTTCTCGCATCTCTTCTCACTAAAAAAGGTTGTAGAACATCAAATTATTTGTTGATGTTCTACAAATATATTTATTATAAGCTGCTTCTATTTTTATTATAACTAAAAAAAATCTATATACTGAATAGCCATTTATCTCATTTAAGTAGGAAAATATAAATATTAACTTATCATTTTCATAAGCGGTCATAATGATGTGTTTAGATCGCAATCTGTTTTGAGAGGAGTGGTTGCTTATGCAGGTTGAAATATCGAGAAGAAGGTTTCTTCAAGGTAGTGTAGCTTTAAGCGTAGTTGGAGGAGTAGGGATCAGTTCTGAAAATCTTTTTTCATCAGGGATGGAGAGTTCTCATAAAATACCAGAGTCTATTACTACTAAGACTGGTTCAGGTAATGCTAAATTAGTTCCTACTTTATGTGAAATGTGTGTAAACAAATGTGCTGCTATAGCACGAGTTGAAAATGGTGTAGTTACAAAGCTTGATCCAAATCCTAGTTTTCCTAAATCAAAAAATATGCTTTGTCCAAGAGGTAATGCTGGAATTCAAGCTCTTTATGATCCAGATCGTCTTAAGTATCCTATGATACGAGTAGGCAAGAAGGGAGAGGGAAAGTTTAAACGTGTTACTTGGGATGAAGCATATGATGCTATCTTAAATGGTACAGATAAGTTTAAAGGATTGAAACAGATATTAGAAGAGGAGAAAGATAACCGTTCCACTTTTGTCTTTTGTGCCGGTGAAGGGATGGCAGAACACACTTTTAAAACATTTTATACAGGCTTTGGTTCAGCCAACTGGTTAAATCACGCTTCACTTTGTTTAAGAACAGTTGTATCGGGCTATGGAGTTACGCTCGGAGCTTATCCTCAAGCAGATTTGGATAATGCAGAGTACATTATTATGGCAGGAGCGAATCGTGCAGAGGCAATAGTAACACCTGATACAATGGATTTTTTCAAGCGTACAAAAGGTCGTGGAGCAAAACTTATATGTATAGATCCTCGTTTTACAAATACAGCAGCAAAAGCAGATAAATGGTTGGCTATAAAACCGGGTACAGATTTAGCTTTTGTATTAGCACTTACTTATGTAGTGTTGACAGAAGAGCTTTATGACAAAGAGTATGTGAAAAAATATTTTAATGGTTTTGAAGAGTATAAAAACCATATTCTTAATAATGCTTATACTCCTGAATGGGCAGAAACAATCACAGGTATAAAAAAAGATGATATTTACACAATCGCTCGTGATTTTATGAAACATGCTCCAAAAGCAGTATATTACCCAGGTCGTCGCAGTACATTTTCAAAAAATGACTTTCAACTCAGACGGGCAATGGCTATATTTCAGGCATTAAGTGGAGGAATAGATAATCAAGGAGGATTGGTTTTTGGAAAAAAACTACCTCTTAAAGGGCATGAAGTAATCGCTCCAATGTATGCTCAGGCGCAAGGTGTAAATGTTGATAGAAAAAAAGGTGGTGGCCATGGGTATGCTGATTGTGCAGTAGTATCAGGAGGAGGTTCATGGCTTGCATTTAGAAATCGTGTATTGGAAGGACGCAATCCATACCCAGTTAGAGGAATGTTTGTCTATAAGCACAATCCTATTATGAATATGCCAAATCGAGCAAAGACAGAAAAGTTTATGAAAGATTTGGATTTGACAGTTGTTATTGACACTATGCCAAGCGATACAGCAATGTTTGCAGATGTACTTCTTCCTGAATGTACCTACTTAGAGCGTACAGATCCAGTTAAAACATTTGGAGGCGTAGAGCCTTCAATAGCAGTACGAAACAAAGTAATTGAGCCAATGTTTGAGACAAAACCGGTTATAGAGATTTTAAGAGGATTAACTGAAAAGATATCGAAACCTCTTTTTGAGATTACTAAAAAGTATGATGAAGATGTACAAGATGACATAGCCGATAGAGGTGAAGAAGAGGTATATGCTGAATTTGATTTGACAATACCTTTTAAACATAGTCAAGAAGAGTTAAATGAGCATGCAGTTTCAGGCTATCCTGGTGCAGCTGAAGCATTAAAAAAGTATGGTGTTTACTATCCTGAAAGAGAAAAATACTTTAAAAGAGTTTCACTTAATGAGTATCAATACTATCCTGAAAATGCACGTTACTATAGTGTAACAGGAGGTAAGCCTAAAACCAATTCAGGAAAGGTTGAATGCAATCTTAAAACTCTTTCAAGAAAAGGTGTAGATCCTATGCCTACTTGGCATGATGAGTATGAATATAAAGTACCTGAAGGCAAATTTAGACTATTAACTGGTCGTCATGCACAATTTACTCAAAGTGGGACGGCAAATAATGCAATGTTACATGACCTTATACATGAAAACTACATATGGATCAACAAGCGTGTTGCAAAACAGAAGGGCATTAAGTTTGGTGATTTAGTTGAAGTAACCAGCAATGCAGGAAGTATACGTATAAAAGCATATCCAACAGAAAAGATTGCCCCTGATCAAGTATTTTTTATACATGGGTTTGGTGAAGAGTCTGAAGCACTTACTTGGGCTTACAGAAGCGGTGGAAATGATAATGCAATTATAGAAGATATTTTAGAGCCTGTTTATGGCGGTGCTGCAATGCATGAAACAAATGTAGAGATAAGAAAGGTTTAAAAGATGGCACGATACGGAATGGCCTTGGATTATAAAAACTGTATCAATTGTAAAGCTTGTGAAGTTGCTTGTAAGGAAGAGAATGGTGTACTTCTTGGTGCTGACAAACATCGCATCTGGGTAGGTGTAAAAGAGATAGAGGGTGAATGGCCAAATTTAAGCATAGCTTCCAGTACATTTGTACCTAGCCAGTGTCAACATTGTGAAAATGCTCCTTGTCAGGAAGTTTGTCCAACACAAGCAACATATTATGATGAAAATGGAGTTGTCAGAGTTGACAGTGACAAATGCATTTTATGTAGTTACTGTATGGTTGCTTGTCCTTATGATGCAAGATATGTAGATGATAGAACAATGACAGTAGATAAGTGTAACTTCTGTTCAGATACACGATTGTCAAGAGGAGAAGTTACAACAGCTTGTCAAGCTACCTGTCCTACTAAAGTGCGTGTTTTTGGTGATTTGGATGATCCAAACAGTGAGATTAGTGAACTTTTAAGAACTCGTGAGCATTTTGTCTTAAAAGATCATATTGGTACAAAACCAAAACTGTTTTATTTGGTATAAGGAGTTAAAATGTTAAGTATAAGTAAAATATTACCGCATAAAGAGATAACGCTAAAAGCTCTGTTTAGTTTTGAAAAGACACCATTCAACATTTTTATGGCTGGTTTGACAATTCTGCTTTTGTCTTTGTTTGGCATTGGTGTTATAAGCTACTTTATTCATGGACATCATGCTTATGGAGTTACTAGAGAGCATCCTTGGGGTCTGTTGATCGCTATGTACATCTTTTTTGTTGTATCTTCAACTGGACTATGTATTATTTCAGCGTTAGGACATGTTTTTAAGTTTAAAAGTTTTGAATTTATTGGAAAGAGAGCAATCTTTGGAGCGATCATTACCATTCTTTCAGGATTTGCTGTCATAGGTCTTGAGATTGGGCATCCTGTTCGTATGATGATCTATAACACTATCTCTCCGGGCTTGACATCTGCAATCTGGGGTATGGGTGTACTCTACTCCATCTATCTAGGTCTTATTGTCATGGAGTTTATTTTTCTTTCAAGAGATGATCACAAATGGTCAACAATGTTTGGACTAGGAGGTCTTCTAATCGGAATTGCAGCACACTCAAACCTTGGTGCAGTTTTTGGTTTTCTTGTTGGACGACCGTTAGCAAATGGTGTATTTTACCCAGTATACTTCATTTTGTCTGCAATGATTACAGGCTGTTATTTGCTTTTTTTAATGTATGGATATAAGTATAAAATGCAGTTTGATGAGCAGATGGAGAAGTTTTTGGTACATTTAGCACGTCTTCTTGGATTGCTTATAGCTATTTTAATGTTTTTTGAGTTTTGGAGATTTATGACTGCAATTTACGGTGGTGTACCTGAAAGAGCAGATACAGCTATACACATTTTGACATCTCCAGGTTTCTTGATTGGGGAGCTACTTCTTGGAATGTTAATACCATTTTTCATTATTCTTTTCAGTAAAGCAAAAGCTATTAAGAAAATTATTTATGCTTCAATTGGTGGAATGGTAGGAATCTTTTTTATGCGTTACGACTTGGTACACGATACTCTTCTTTATCCTATGCAGACACTTAAGATTCGAGAGTATCAACTTCCACCATCTTGGGTAGAGTATTCACCAACTTTTACAGAGTGGGCAATAGCATTGGGAGCATTGGGCATTATGTTAACTCTTTACTATATTGGAGAGAATTTTTTCTTTTTAGACCCTAAAGAGCATGATGAATATTTTGAAAATTATCGTGGTATAGATAGCAAAAATTAATGGCAATTAAGCAGATAAAAGATAAAATAGTCGCCGATGATCAAGCTTGTAGGTAGGAGAATAATGTGATGAAAAAATTATTATCATTAGTAGCAGGTATGGTATTATCGGCAACTATTGCAAATGCTGGAGTACATGAAGATGTACATTGGGGGTATAGTGGTAAGAGTGCACCAGAATACTGGGGAGAACTTTCTCCTAAGTATGAGATGTGTAAAATAGGAAAAAATCAATCTCCTGTAGATATTCGTACACAAGATGCATATGATGTTGATCTTGAGCAGTTGATTTTTAGTTATTATGCCAAAACGACTCATGTTTCAAAAGCTCATGGCATAAAAGTAGCAGTTGATCCAGGAAACTTCATTGTTGTTGACGGTAATAAATTCAAATTAAAGCAGTTTCACTTTCATTCACCAAGTGAAACTATGGTGAATGGTCGATCATTTCCTTTAGAAGCTCATTTTGTACATGTTTCAGATGATGGTCAGATTGCTGTAATTGCAGTGTTTTTTGAGTATGGGAAAAGCAATCCATTATTAGAGAAAATTTTTAGCAAAGCACCAGCTGTTGAAAATTTAGATAGCTCTTTAGTATTTAAGCCTAAAGAGATTATGAAATTGTATCCTGCAAATAAAGAATATTATAGATATAATGGTTCTTTAACTACTCCACCTTGTACAGAAGGTGTACGATGGATTGTTATGAAAAAACCTTTGACTGTTTCTAAAAAACAGATCAAACGATTTAAAGAGTTAGTTCCTTACAGCAACAATCGTCCTGTTCAACCGATAAATGCCAGAGTTATTTTGAAATAGTTCTGTAAAAAGCACTCCAGTTTTTTTAAACGGAGTGCATTAAGCATACATATAAAAGAGTGATTGTATAGTAGCAGTTGGTGGGACTTGTCTGTTAACTATATCAATGAGCATTTTATAGTATTCATCTTGGCTCATAGTAGTACTATCTATTTGACTCATCTCTTCTATTACGTTTTTTTTGTCACTCTGATCAAGAAGATTCATCTGTTCTCTGAGCCCAATACGCTGTTCTTGAGATAAGTTTTGCATAATATCACTCAGTCCACCCTGTTTTCTTGTATCTGCTTCAGAACTATTCATATTTTTTGTCTGGTATTGATACATTGTTGCATATGAATTTACTTGCATAGCTTTTACTCCTGCAATTATGTTTAAAACCATAACAGCTTAAAGCAAATTTTGTTCCATTGCAGAAGAAGTTTTTTCAGTTTAAAGTACGGCAGATAGCTTTTGCAATCTCTTCACAGTAACTTTCTAACTCTTTTTCCAATACATGTTCACTGTGAAGGAAAGTTATACTTCCAAGAATTCCCATAATAGAAGAGAATGCAATAAAAAAATTTTCTTGTGTGAATTCATTATTTTTTACACCATCATCTATTAATATCTCTAACTCTTCAATAAACTCTTTTGCAAGCGAAAAACCGCAATCTTCTTCATTGCAGAAGATCTCTCTATTAGATAGGTATACTTGAAAAAAGTATTCAACCATTTCAGGATTTTTTTGAATAAATGAGAAATAACTTTTTACAAATTCATATATCTTTTTTGTCGCAGATATAGGTTTACTATTGATATATCTTAGATCAATAGCCAATTTTCCAGTAACATGTGATATGGCAGCTGTTGCAAGACTCATTTTAGATGGAAAGTGAGTATAGAGAGAGCCTTCACTAATACCTAGATTGCTGGCTATATCACGCATTGTTGTTTTATAAAAACCATGTTTTGAGAAAAGCTGCAGAGATGAAGCAATGATTTTTGCGCGTTTTTGCCTTTTATTCAAATATGTCTCCAGATGAAAATAGATATTTTTTATTCGTCAATAAGATTGTATCAGTTTAAAGGTTGATTTTTCTTTTATTTACCGAATGAATATTCATTATCAGTTTTATGAATGCTCCCTCATTTTTTTTAAAGACATCGTCCAGATATCACCGTTATAATTTTTTCTTTAAAAGCTTAGCTGCTTCATAAACTTAAGTTAAAGGCGAAATTATGGTAGTACAGGAGAAAAGAACATGCATTAGAGCCTACTGTAATATGGATTGCGGCAACAATGTAATGGAGATAGAGTATTGCTGCAAGAGTATGAAAGAGAAAATATTTGATGTTGTAGAAAAACTTATGAAAGCACATAACTATCCGCCAGAAGAGGTAGAACTATATACCGAAGAACATAGTGAAGAGTGTGGATTGATTTGTGTTGAATTTTATCATGACGATATGCATCGTTATGGGTTACTATTTTTCAATGAATTGATGGCAGAACTTAATATTCAATATTGTGATGAATAAAGGATACAGGGATGGATCAGGCAATCAAACCCAAACTATTTAGAATAAATACAGGAAGCTGTAACGGATGTGATGTTGAGTTTGTAGCAACTGCATTTGTACCAAAGTTTCATGTTGAAGAGCTTGGCATAGAGTTGGTAGAGAGTATAGAAGATGCAAATGTTTTACTTGTAACTGGACCAATGACTGCTCGCAGTAAAGCTTACTTTGAAGAGGCAGTCTCTAAAGTGAAATCTCCGTATGTCGTAGTAGGTGTTGGTACTTGTTCGGTAACTACAGGTATTTTTAGAGACTCATATGCTATTTATGGACCATTAGACAAATATATAGATGTTGATGTTAATGTGGCTGGTTGTCCTCCTCGTCCACAAGCTATTGCAGAAGCACTTGCTCAAGGTGTTGAGATATTGCAGGCTAAAGTAAGAGGAGAAAAAACTCCTACCAAACTAGAGACAATTTTTAATGATTTTGAAGCACCTAAAAGTTATAGAGGACGAATGGCATTAGATGAGCAGAAGTGTACAGCTTGCCGTACCTGTGAAACTGTATGTCCTTCAGGGGCTATTAAAATTACCAAAACATTGGAAGGGTACAGACACACAATTTGGCACAATACCTGCTGTTTTTGTGGTAACTGTTCATACTTCTGTCCTACCGGAGCTATTTTCCCAACCAATGATTTTCATACCGTTCAACTACAAGAAGAGAAATATACTGACACAAATATAGCACTTATACCATTTCATGAGTGTGAAGATTGCGGTAAAAACTTTATACCAGCAACTAATGCATTAATAGCTAAATCATATCCAGATAAAGAGATACCAGAAATCTTGGCAACAAGTTGTCCGGAATGTAGAAAGAAAACAGCGTTTGAAAGGTTTTATAAATGAAAATAGAAGAGATTATACAACCACTTCAGGCAAGTTTGCAATATGCATATGAGCTTAAAGAAGATAGTGACAGTTATGGAAACAAACTATTATGGCTTAAACTTGATGATAAAAGAGATGTCATAAATGTTGCTCGGGTAGTTGCTAATTTAGGTGGTCGTTGTGTTACAGCCACAGCATACAAAACTGATGATGGTCACGTTATTATCTATCATTTAGATGTTGATGGAATTATTATAAATATGGAAGCACATACAACTGATAGCATTATAGACTCTATTACTCCTTTGCTTCCAAGTGCTGACTGGGCTGAGCGTGAGTTTCGTGAAATGTATGGCATTGAACCAATTGGTCATCCACATAATGAGAGACTATTTCTTGATGAAAGCATTATGAAGGGTGTGTTAAATCGATATATTCCTCTTTCAAAGATGATGCTCGGTGTAAGTGAGAGCGATATTTTATGGGAGAGAGTTGAGAAGGAGAATAAAGCATGAGCGAAAAGGTAACAATTGGTCCATTCCATCCTGAGTTGGAAGAGTCGGTTTATTTTAAGCTTCAAGCTAACGACAATAAAGTTGTAACAAGTATTGATTTGGTCAATGGTTTCATTCATCGAGGAATGGAGGCATTGGTTACACAGAAAAACTTTATGCAAAATCTTATTTTAACAGAGAGGGTCTGTTCTCTTTGTTCTAACAACCACCCTTTCGCTTATGCGTTGGCAGTAGAGAAGATTGCAGGGGTAAAAGTTCCACAACGAGCAGAAGCATTGAGAGTAGTAGCTGATGAGGTGAAAAGATCTGCATCAAATCTTTTTAACCTTGCAATGATGTCTCATCTGGTTCATCACCATGATTTAATGAAAGAGACAATGGAAGCTCGTGAATTGATGCAAGATCTTAAAGAGATCATTTGGGGTAACCGAATGGATATGAGTGCAAATACTCTTACCGGTGTAAAGTATGATTTAGATGATGAGAAGATTGATCTGATTCTTAAAACACTTGAAACATTTGAGCCTAAACTTGAGTCACTGACAGAGCAGTATGAAAATGATGAAACAGTTGTCAATAGAACTGTAGGAATCGGTGTTCTTCCAAAGGTAGATGCACAAAGGTTGGGTGTAACAGGTCCGGTAGCAAGAGGTAGTGGCATTAATAACGATGTACGTGTCAAAGCACCATATGCACTATATGGAGAGTTGAAACCAAAAGTTACACTTAGAGATGCTGGTGATGTACATGCAAGAGCAATGTGTCGTTTGGGTGATATTGCCGAAGCAGTACGCCTGATTAAAGATGTAGTAAATGATCTTCCTGAAGGACCAGTAGTTCTTGAAAAACGACCTCATATTCCAGCAGGTGAAGCAACAGTAAGAGTAGAAGCACCTCGTGGTGAGCTTATCTACTACCTAAAAACAGATGGAACACAAAAACCTGTAAGAATGCGATGGAAAGTGCCTACCTATACAAACTGGGAAGCGCTTAAAGTTATGATTCTTGGTGATAAAGTAAGCGATGTAACACTGATTTTAAATAGTATAGATCCTTGTATCTCATGTACAGAGCGGTAAGTTAGGAGTTTAAACGATGAGTCATAAATTTATATATGCAGACGCACAAAAATGCATCGGCTGTCTTAACTGTGAATTGGCTTGTGCAGCAAGCCATATGGGTATTACACTTGAAAAAGCGTATGAGTTAGGACAGAGTGGTGTAAAGCTTATTTCACGCAACAGAGTAATAAAAAGTGGAGAATTGACTGCTCCAATGCAGTGTATGCAGTGTATGGATGCACCTTGTGTAAATGCCTGCCCAATTGACATTATCAAGTATGAAGACAACTATGTGAAGTATTATGAAGATGACTGCATAGGATGCCAAAGTTGTGAAATGGTTTGCCCGTATGGAGCAGTTGTAATGGCACCAAATGAGAAAGATGATGCTCCTGTAAGCAAAATGGTTGCATTGACATGTGATTTATGTGGCGGAGAAGATGGCAAGCAAGCTTGTGTCAATGTATGTCCTACAGATGCAATTTCACTGATCGATTACGATCTTTACAAAGCTATTGAGTATGGAAGAGAGTTGGAGGGGCGGCACGCAAATGCATGAGTATTCAATCGTTCAGTCGATGCTCGATCTGTGTGAGAAACACTCAAAGGGAAAAGCAGTTGAAAAAGTTGCCGTCAAAATAGGCAAAATGAGCGGTATCGAACCACACTTTTTAAAAGAGAGTTTTGAAGTGTTTAAAGAAGATACCGTCTGTCATGATGCTGTTATGGAGATGGAGCTTATCGATATTACGATTGAATGTCAAAAGTGCAAAGAGGTTTCAAAAGTTGACAATTTCAACTTTTACTGTCCCCTATGTGAAAGCGGTGATACAAAGGTACTCACCGGACAGGAGATGCATATAGACTATATCGTGTTAAAGGAAGATGGATGAAGAAGCATTATCTGAAGGTAAAAAGAGAGACTCCGAAAAAGAGAGATCCTAACGAGAGAATTGTAGACTTTCACCCTACATATGAGATGTTCAGTGAATCAGAAGCAAGTTTACAGTCTGCACGCTGTATCAAATGCCCAATAGATATATTACGTGATTTAAAGAGTGAGTTTAGTTTTTGTCGTACAGGATGTCCTCTTGAAAATAAAATTCCTATTTGGGTTGAAAAAGTAAAAGAGGGTGATATTGAAGGGGCATTTAAAGCAAGTAATGAAGTCTCTCCATTTCCTGAAATCTTGGGACTTGTCTGCCCTCATGATATTCTTTGCCAAGGTGGCTGTACAATTTCCAGAACAGAACATGGAAGTGTGACAATTGGTGCTATTGAAGTCTATTTGAATGAAGAGGCATTTAAAAGAGGTCTTAGACCATACTATGGTGAAGATAAACCAAAAACTGGACATAAAGTTGCTGTTATAGGTAGTGGTCCTGCCGGATTTAGCTGTGCTACATTTCTTTTAAGAGGCGGTGTTGAGGTAGATATGTTTGAAAAGTCTGACCGTCCTGGTGGACTTTTAACATATGGTATTCCTAACTTTAAAATTTGTAAAGATGTAATTTTACGTCGATTCGAGTGGATGCAGGAAGCTGGACTAAATCTATATCTAAACACAGAGATTAAAAGCTCTGCTCAGATGAAAGAGATGCTCAATGAGTATGATGCTATTTTCGTTGCTCTTGGTGCACCAAGCGGACGAAGTGCTCGTATGAAGAATGAGGATGCACATGGTGTATATCACGTTATGGATATTCTTAAGCATGCTCAAAAAAGAGTATTTGAAGATTTCTATGAGTTTATTCTTGAAGGTAAAGATGTTGTTGTTATTGGAGGTGGTGACTCAGCAATGGATGCTGTACGAACTGCCATACGTACAAAAGCAAAATCTGTAAAATGTCTCTATCGACGTGATGAAGCGAATATGCCTGGAAGTAAAAAAGAGGTTATTAACGCTAAAGAAGAGGGTGTTCAGTTTGAGTTCTATACTGCTCCAAAAGAGGTTGTAGTTGATGAAGGACACCACGTTAAGGGCATAATCTGCCAAAGAACAGAGCTTGGTGAACCTGATGAAAGTGGTAGACGTAGACTTAATGTTGTCGAAGGAAGTGAATTTGAGATTCCTTGTGATGTAATTATTCTAGCTCTTGGATTTGACAATGTTATCTTCCCTTGGTATGAAGATGCACAGATCAAGACAGGTAAATGGGGTGAAGTTTTAGTTGATGAAAATAAACGAACTTCTAACCCACGAATTTTTGCCGGTGGTGATGCTGTAAGAGGTGCCGATTTAGCTGTTACAGCTGCAGCAGATGGTAAAAAAGCAGCACTTACCATTTTAAAAGATTTTGGTATATCTCTATAAAACCTACAACACTCCTGTTTCGTTTTAGATCGAAACAGGAGATGTAATGTTCACTTTCTCTTAATCCTCAAAAATTAAAACTATTACACCATTTCAAATTCTATTTGCTTAATTTTTTTATAAGAAGGGCTATAGAAAGTAGTGTTAATATACGATATTTTTATTTTAGAAAAAAAATAGAAAAAATTCTCAAAAACCCTTGACAAAACAGAAGTTTTAGAATATAATTTCGGCGTGATTTATGAATCACAAACCTCAAAGATTCCGGATTAGCTCAGCGGTAGAGTAGGTGGCTGTTAACCACTTGGTCGCTGGTTCGAATCCAGCATCCGGAGCCATTCTTCATTCCCCATAAAATTGCATTTACTCTTTGGATTATCTTGATTGTTTACTCAGAACTTCTTGTTGGTATAAACGCCCATTAAACTCTCCAATTGCAATCGCCCATTCAACTATCAACTGCAACAACAGGATCAACTGCAGAACAAGTCTGCGTAATTGTAGCAAAGAAAACTTCTGTCGGAGTTTTGTAACCCAACACTTTCCTTGGTCTGTTGTTTAGTTTGTTCTGAACCTCCACAATCTGTCTGTCTGAAATAGTATCAAACGCTCCGCCCATTCAACTATCTCTATTGCATCTATAATTTGATCTAATATCTCAATTACAAGAGTTTTATCATACATAGATACCATCTTTCTCTATACGTCTTTTGAAGGCCAAATTCATTTTATCTCTTAAACGTACTATATCAACTTTGGTATGAAATGAGTTCTCTAACTCCTCTTTAAAATCATAAAGTAAAAAATAATCACTCACAGGGGTCTCTATTGCAATGTCAATATCACTATCATCCCTGTTTTCATCTCTTGAATAAGATCCAAAAAGTACTAATTTAGAGATTTGATATTTTTTCATAAAATCATCTTTATGTGCTTTTAAATAAGCTATAATTTCATCTTTACTCATATCAAACCCCTTTTTTTCTTAGTTTATAGAGATAATATCATAAACCACATAGCCATTAATTTTAGATACTTATTAGATACTACATATTAAAAATTTTGCAAAATACTAATAGTGTATTATAAAACAAATTCCTAAATCAAGGTGCTTTTGAATAGTTTTAGCAAGTTTAAGAAAGTATGTCTTTTATTATTACAATCATCTGTTAACTAACTTGGTTACTGGTTATAATCTAGTATTCAGAACCATTTCTCAATTTTTCTCCTGAAGTTAAATATTGCAAATTCTTAAAAAATTCAGTACCAGAATCTTTTTGCTCATTTAACTGTTAGTTTGCTGTTAAAAGGTTGGAAGAAACTTGGTGTTACTTCCAACTTTAAAGTTTTTAATGAGTTTCAAACATTATAAAACTCTCTATACCATTTTACAAAGTTGTTGATTCCCTCTTCTATTGGCGTTGCTGGTTTATAACCTAAATCTTCTATTAGATCAGTAACATCTGCATATGTTGCAGGAACATCGCCAGGTTGAATTGGTAGCATATTCTTTTCTGCTTTTTTGCCAATAGCATTTTCTATAGCTTCTATAAAGTCCATTAGTTTTACTGGGTTATTGTTTCCTATATTGTAAATTTTATAAGGTGCTTTACTACTGCCTGGGTCTGGTTGTTTACCGCTCCAGTTGGGATCTCCTTTTGGAGGATTGTCTATAACTCTTATAACACCTTCTACAATATCATCAATATATGTAAAGTCACGCTTCATTTCACCATAGTTAAATACATCAATAGGTTTGCCTTCCAAAATAGCTTTTGTAAATAGGAAAAGTGCCATATCTGGGCGACCCCATGGTCCATAAACTGTAAAAAATCGTAAACCTGTTGTTGGCAGATTGTAAAGATGACTGTAAGTATGAGCCATTAACTCATTTGATTTTTTGCTTGCCGCATATAAGCTTATGGGGTGGTCTACATTGTCGTGTACAGAAAAAGGCATTGTCTCATTTAAACCATAAACGCTTGAGCTGCTTGCATATGCCAAGTGTTTAACATCATTATGTCTGCAAGCTTCAAGAAGATTTACAAAGCCCACAATGTTACTGTCAATGTATGCATAAGGATTTGTTAAACTATAACGTACACCTGCTTGTGCTGCAAGGTTGCATACTTTATCAAACTTCTCTTTTTCAAAAAGTTTGGTTATGGCTTCTCTGTCTTCAAGATTTAGTTTTATGAATTTGTAGTTGTCATACTTTTTACTTTGAATTAGCTTTCCATAATCTATGTTTTCAGCATTCTCTATACCTGTCTCTTCAAGTCTTCCATATTTAACTCGTAAGTCATAATAGTCATTTATATTGTCAAGACCAACAACTTCATCACCACGTTCAAGTAGTCGTTTTATTAGATGATACCCTATGAAACCTGCTGTTCCAGTAACTAATATTTTCATTGTTATCCTATTATCTATTAATTTAAAATGATTTGGAAAATTATAACGAAAGATTGCTAGAGTTGGAATGAAATTAGAATAGTAAGACCGCCCTTATCTTTTTATGCAAATAAAGGCGATTGGAATATGTAAAAATAGAATTATTTTTTACATTCTCCTACTGTAATCTCTTTACGGTTTTTTTCTACTATCTTGGAACCTATGCCTTTTACACTGCTTAAATCATTGGCATTTTTAAAACAGTGATTTTTGCGATATGCCACAATAGCTTCTGCTTTTCCTTTACCTATGCCATTAAGTGTCATTAACTCATCTGCTGAAGCATTATTTATATCTATAGATGCAAATAAAGATACAACTGCCATAGCAGAACCAACTAAAACTTTTGATACAAGTGTACTCATAGGTAACCCTTTTTTAGTATTAAAACATAAAAGATATAGCTAATTATATTATTTGTTATACATTATTATATATAGCAAATGGAAATTATAATTTAACATCTTTTAGTTTCAATACATTCTACACTATAGTTTTATGAACTATTCTTAATTTATAAATTTTAAAAGAAAATTATTTAAATGGAGTATTTTTAAGAAGATTTTACCCTCCCATAAGGAAGGGCTATAGAAGATAATAGTTGTTTTACGCTAAAGCTGCTTTAGACTGCTCAACAACTTTAGAAAATGCTGCAGGGTTGTTCATAGCCATATCTGCAAGAATCTTTCTATCTAGCTCAATACCAGCTTTTTTAAGCCCATGCATAAATGTAGAGTAGTTCATATCATTCAGACGGCACGCTGC
Source organism: Hydrogenimonas thermophila (assembly GCF_900115615.1). Lineage (NCBI taxonomy): Bacteria > Pseudomonadati > Campylobacterota > Epsilonproteobacteria > Campylobacterales > Hydrogenimonadaceae > Hydrogenimonas > Hydrogenimonas thermophila. Next base: position 61,148 of record NZ_FOXB01000010.1, read on the forward strand.
ATTGATACGGATAATCCAAAGTTTTCTGAATTCTCTTTTTTTCTGTTTTCTGTCACGATAAGCATAAACAAGGCTTCTTTCAACCTGTTCTTTTGCTTTTCTGAAATGTTTTCTTCGTCCACTATAGAAGCCTTTTGCAAGCTTCAATATTTTTTTATGTCGTCGTCGTCGTACGACTCCAGTTTTTACTCTTGGCATGTTTCTTTCCTTTCTTTACCTGTTTCCATCTTATTTGATGTCAAGGTGTCGGTTCATAATTTGACCGAACTTGCCCGTTCTTGTGCATTATATGCACTTTTCGGGGAACTCTTAATCTTTTACCGTTTTTTATTTTTGACCAAGCATCGTTTTTACACGAGCTACATCAACATCAGCAACATACTGTGCTGAGCGAAGTTTACGTTTGCGCTTTTGACTCATTTTAGTCAAAATGTGGCTTCTGAATGCAGATCCACGCTTGATGCTGCCACTCTTTTTGACTTTAAAACGCTTTGCAGCGCCGCGTACCGTCTTCATTTTAGGCATGAACTTCCTCCTTTATAAGATAAACACAACAAAAAATTGTCATATGAAAATTTTCTGTGTGCAAAATGGGGCGTAATTATACCAAAAAATATGCTCAATTCAAATTAAAAATAGATATGTCGATACAAAATTATCAGCCAAATCCGATGAAATTTTAAATATTTATTAAAAAAAGATTTTGGAAAGATTTTTGCTTGAGTTGACTCAAAAAAATGTGGGGTCAACAATGAAACAATATACAAAAGCAAAAGCATTGCTTGAATCGTTAAAGACAATACCAGATTATAGAGTAGATATAGGAAAGATACAGTATCCATTAGCAGAAGTGCTATTTATGGTAATATTTGCATTACTAAAGGGTAATACAAAATTCAAAGAGATATTTGGGTGGATGGTTTATAATAAAGAAAACCCGATACTTAAAGATATTTTTGA
>NZ_FOXB01000011.1 GCF_900115615.1 Hydrogenimonas thermophila
TGAAAGTTTTAGGTGTAACTTTTTCGTTTGTAAATACCTAATTATAGAGCAATTTGGCTTGTTGTCTAATTTGGTATGGATTTATTGGGGTTTTAATTTAAAATTAATATTGATTTTCTTTTTCTATCTTTGGTATAATTTCTTTTTATTCAACTTCAAAACTTCCCTTAAAAACAGAAGATTAAAGAAACTCAAGGAGTCATTATATGGGTCTTCCCGTAGGAATTGTAGGTTTGCCAAATGTAGGTAAGTCTACCACATTTAACGCACTTACAAAAGCACAAAATGCAGAATCAGCCAACTATCCTTTCTGTACAATCGAACCAAATAAAGCGGTCGTTCCTGTTCCTGATCCAAGGCTAGACGAGTTGGCAAAAATTGTCAATCCGCAAAGAATACAGCACTCTACAATCGATTTTGTCGATATTGCCGGACTTGTAAAAGGTGCTAGTAAAGGTGAAGGTCTTGGAAACCAGTTTCTAAGCAACATCCGTGAAACAGATATGATTTTACATATGGTACGCTGCTTTGAAGATGGAAATATTACACACGTTGAGGGAAGTATAGACCCGCTTAGAGATATTGAAATTATAGAAAGCGAACTGATTTTTGCCGATATTCAGCAGCTTGAAAAGAAGATTGATCGTCTTGCACGACAATCAAAAACAGGTGATAAAAAAGTAAGGGCACAGCTTGAGATAGCGCAAGAGCTTATGAAACATCTTGAAGAGATTAAACCTGTAAGCACTTTTGAAAATAGAGATGATGAAAACTTCATTCAACTTGACAAAGAGCTTAGATTTTTGAGCAATAAACCTATTATTTACGGTGCAAATGTAGATGAAGATGGACTGCTTGAAGATAATGAACATGTAAAAGCTGTTAAACAACATGCCAAAGAGGTAGGAGCTGATGTAATCAAACTCTGTGCAAAAATAGAAGAAGAGTTGGTTCAGCTTGAAGAAGAGGAAGCTAAAGAGTTTCTTGCAGAACTTGGCATAGAAGAGTCAGGACTAGATAAAATAATTCGCACAGCTTTTGATAGACTAGGACTCATAAGTTACTTTACTGCCGGAGTCAAAGAGGTAAGAGCCTGGACAATCCACAAAGGGTGGAAAGCACCTAAAGCAGCAAGTGTCATTCATAATGATTTTGAAAGAGGTTTTATACGTGCTGAAGTAATTGCATATGAAGATTTTATTCAGTATGGTGGCGAACAAGGTGCAAAAGAGGCTGGTAAAATGAGACTAGAAGGAAAAGATTACATAGTCCAAGATGGCGATATAATGCACTTTAGATTTAATGTTTAATCTATAACTGCCCTTTTAGGCGGTTATAGATAGACTATTTCTTTGTTCTATAGGTTGCAAAGCTGTAGAACTATACTGTTTTAACCCCTCTTCCCTTTGAATTTCACTCTTTTCTTTTTGAAGATCCATAAGAGCTTTTAACTCTCCACTTCTTGCACTTGCTGCAACAGCATGATCTTGAGGACTTGGATCAGCAGGAGCCATAGCAGCAGCTTCAACTTGTCGCATCTTCTCTAATGTATCTTGAGGATCTTTTCCTTCACTAATCGAAATAGGAACCTCTCCTGCTACAGCATACATACGTCCATCTGGACCACGCTCATATGTAAAACTTGCTCCTCCTGCAGCTATGCCTGCTGCAGCAGATAAATGTGCACTCTCATGAGCTCTGACTTTAGAATCACTGGCTTGCAACTGAGCAAGCAGAGTTTTCTCTTCACTATCCAGTTCATTTATACTTTTAGGTTTTGTATTATCATCTCTATTTTCTGTAGAATTGTTTGAAGTTTTAGAAGAGTTATCTGCAACTAAAGTGTTATTGTCGTTTTGTGATATAGAAGTATTTGACTGGAGAAAATTGTTTTCTCTCCAGTTTGAATTACTATATGTAGTAAGCCAGTTTGAACTGACTTGCATATATTTACCCCTTTATATCCAACTGCATACCTAAACCAGTCATAGCTGCAATCTGTTGCTGTTGCTGCTGTTGTTGCTGTTGCTGTACCATCTCTTGTTGTTTTTGCATTATATTGTTTTGATTATCCATTGTACTATTTTCAGCTCTTTTTTGCATCTGTACATCTTGCATTTGCGGCATCTGACTTGTAAGAGAGTTTTGAACAGTCATTTTAAATCCTTCTTATAGTTTGTCACTTTAAACAATTATACATCAATTTCAATCACGAATCAATGCAACTTTTTCACCAAAACGTACTTTTGCCCCGGTACCAACTCTTAAATCTATTAAACCAGGCTCTGCAAAAACCAAAACTGTAGAGCCCATCATAAACATACCAAGCAAATCACCTTTATTTAGCCAACGCTCTTTATCATCATATCTATAATAGGTTGGTTCAAGCTTTTGTGCATTTGTCTTAATGCGATGATCAAAGCTAATAGTCATCTTACCAACATTTAATGCACCTACTAAAACAATAAATATGCGTCTGTTTGACTCTGTAAAGCACTCAACAATTACCCGCTCATTCTCTACAAAAAGATTTTTTGTTCTGCGTAATGAAGGAAAGTTTACAGGATAGAGTTTTCCAGGTTGATGCAATATGGATGCAACTCTTAGTTTATATGGCATATGGTAACGATGGTAATCTTTTGGTGAAAGATAGAAGTTTATATATGTTCCATTATAAAGAGCCTTAACCTCATTGCTGTACTGCTGGGTCAAAAGCTCATCTATGCAATAACTCATACCTTTTATCTGAAGAGCCTTATTCTGGTCCAACTTTCCACACTCAGTTACCAATCCATCAACAGGAGAGATAAAAGAGCTTTTACGATAATCTATAGCTCTTCTTTTTCTAAGCTCTCTTGTAAAGAGTTTATTGAGTGTAGGATATGTTGAAGGAGGAGCAAATTCAGACATATCAAGACCTAATAGGTTTACATATGCACTATTTATAAACGACTGTACACCGCTTGGAAACTCATGATTGGCAAAACGTCCAAATAACTGAGATATTGTGTTTTTTATGTCTCTTTTTACCATTTTACTCTATTCTCTCCAAAGCCTCTTGCATGAGGGTAATATGATAATCTTCCTGAAAATTTATGAAATTAAAAAAGTTTTGAAGCTCTTCATTATCTACTGCTTCAGCCAATGCCCTGCACTGCTCTTTTGCACCTTTTTCTTCTTCTATGCCATCTTCTAAAAACTTTTTAAGTGATTCAAACTTGTAAATCTCTTGCGTTACCATACGAGGAACTGCTAAAATTCCCATCTTTGCCATCATTCTTGCAAAAGATTTGAGATGAAACTTTGACTCATCTATCAAGATTTGAAAAATTTCACTAAGACGTTTATCTTCAACAACCGTCCCCGCATAAGAGTAGATAACAATCAACTCATACTCTTTATAACTCTCTTCAAATAGAAACATAACGAGTGCATCAAGTGAGCTTTTTTCAAGCTCATAACCATCAAGAGTTAAAGATTTGTTAAAAGCAGTTACCTTTTCGCTTCGTTCAAATTCACGTTTTAGTGTTGAACGAATAAAGCCTAAATCATTTAACATTCTCTTAGCCAATGGATCACCATTATCACTCAGCTGCTTCTCTACACGCTCAAGTGCTTCATCACAAAATAAAGCTGCTTCACCTTCTGTTTTAAAGTTAAGCTCTATTGCTGGACGCTCATAACTATACTCTATATTTTTAGCCACATAGATTGTCTCTATAAAGCGTAAGTGTCTGTATATGATTTCTGAGTAGTCATACAGTTTTTCAGCCCACTCTCTGTCATTTACTGCAAATGATGAAAAGAGCAATCTAAGCCACGCTTCATGAACCGATACAAATAGACGTTTTTGCATTAATTATTCTCCTTCTTTAGGCACTACACATGCTTTGCTTATCATATGCGTTGGTACCAGTGCTTGCGTGTCACTCTTTTTTGCTTCAAAGTGTTCCAATGCTGCTAAAAAAGCTTCAGCTACCATCTCTGAGCATGCAGCCTCTTCTGGTGGCATCTGGTCTAATTTATCAAGCATTATCTTTGCCAACTCAATTGATTCTTCAATTGTAACACCTTTGATGGTTTCTGTAAAAATAGAACCTGCAATAATTGTCGTCATACAAGCTTTAGCTTGAAAACGGATATCTTCTATCTTGCCATCTGAAATTGAAAGATAGACAATCACCATCTCTCCATTTTCAGGATTTTTACCAATTCCCTGAGCACTTGGAGACTCTAGTTTGCCATAGTTTCTTGGATTCATCATATGATCCATTGTAACATCGTAAAGCTCGTTTTTATCCATAGATCCATTCCATCCGTTAACTTAAGGGTATATAAATAAACCCATTGATAGTAATAAGAAAAGCAGATTATATCATTTTTGGTATAATCTCTTTTAAAATTTATATAAAAAGGGATTAAATGCTTCGTTTCGCACCCAGTCCAACAGGGGATATGCATATCGGAAATCTTCGTGTAGCAATTTTCAACTATATAGTCGCAAAACAGAAAAAAGAGCGTTTTATAGTCAGGATTGAAGATACCGATAAAGAGCGAAATATTGAGGGGAAAGATAGAGAGATTCTTGAAATTCTTCAACTTTTTAATCTTCATCCTGATGATGTTTACTACCAAAGTCACAACTTAACTATTCACCAGCATATGGCAATCAAACTTCTTGAAGAGCGTAAAGCATTTGCATGTTTTTGTACACCAGAAGAGCTTGAGCGTGAGCGTGAAGCAGCCAAGAGTGCAAAAAAAGCGTATAGATACAGCGGAAAGTGTATAAAGTTAAGCGATGCAGAGGTTTTAGCTAATGAAAAACCATTTACCGTACGTCTTAAAAAACCTGAAAACAATGTAGAGTTCAATGACTTAATCAAAGGTGAACAAAGCTTTGCACCTGATGACATAGATAGTTTTGTCATAATGCGTGCTGATAAAACCCCAACATACAACTTTGCATGCGCTCTTGATGATATGATTCATGACATTAGCCTTGTAATCAGAGGTGAAGATCATGTAAGCAATACACCTAAACAGATACACATTAGAAACCAGCTTGGATATGATAAAGAGATAACTTATGCACACCTTCCTATTATTCTTAACACGGAAGGTAAAAAGATGTCCAAGCGTGATGATGCATCAAGCGTTAAATGGTTGCTTGAAGAGGGATTTCTTCCTGAAGCTATAGCTAATTACCTGATTCTTTTAGGCAATAAAACACCTTGTGAAGTCTTTTGCTTACAAGAGGCTATAGAGTGGTTTGATCTTGCAAAATTGTCCAAGGCTTCAGCTAAATTTGATATTGATAAACTAAGATTTTTAAATCGTGAACATATGAAGCGTATGGATTCCAAAGAGTTGTCCCGCGCCTTTGGATTTGCTGATGCCAGTATTGGTGAATTGGTAAAATGCTACCTTGAAGAGGGAAGCACTATTAAAGAGATTAAGCCTAAAATAGAAGCTATTTTTGCTGCTAAACCTTATGATAATGAGTGGAAAGAGCAGATGGAAAAGTTACGTGATGCTCTAAACAAAACATCTACTTTTGAAACTTTTGATGAATTAAAAAGCTATCTGATGAAAGAGACAGGTTTAAAAGGTAAAAACTTTTTCAAGCCTTTACGACTGCTCTTAACAAGTGCAGAGCATGGTCCAGAGCTTTCAAACCTATATCCGCATCTTAAATCTTATCTTATGGAGATTGTAAAATGATACTGTCAACACTAATTCAAGCTATTGCACAAATATTGCATATGGTTATAAGTATCTATATTTGGGTTGTTATTATCGCTGCCCTTATCACATGGGTACGACCTGATCCATTCAATCCGATTGTTCAAACACTATATAGATTGACTGAACCGGTATATGCTTGGGTGAGACGATACATTCCAACTACTGTTGGAGGAATAGATTTAGCTCCACTTATAATTATTTTTGGATTGCAGTTTATTGATCTTTTCTTTGTTAAACTGCTGTTTCAACTTTCAGCAAGCTTGTAAACTAAAAGTTAAAGAACTGAAAGTTGAAAATTAAATTTATTTCTCTTTTGCTTGTGGCTATTTCTATGCTACAAGCAGATGAGATAACTCTAAAACAGTTGGAGCAGTGGCCAAAAAGTTATTCCAGAGATTTTTTTATCTGGAGATATTTAGATCAAAACATATCTGCAAAGTCAGCTGACAAGGCATTCTATTTAATTAATTCTGTAAACTGGTCTTTACTACACAGATACGCTAAAAAGACAAAAAAACCTAGGTTTAAGATGGCTGACAAATGTCACTTTTTAAAACCTAAAGACCTTCCCGCAAAAGATCCATCCTGTTCAGCCATTGCAATAACTCCATATAAATTTTCCAAACTCTCATCCTCAAAACAGTCAGAACTGATAAAACAGCTCAAAAATTTTCCAAATATAGTTAAGTGGATGAGAGTAATGGCTTCAAATGATCCATTTTTAACATTGATTGAAGCAGATTCAGATACCTTTTTTAAAATATACAATCAATGTGGAAGAGTTTGGCGTAATAAATTTCTAAATCACCCTTTACCCCAAAAACTTATAGATCAATTAGCAACAAGAAAAGAGTTTGCACAAACAATCAAGTTGATTGTAACTGACAACAATATGATTGATGCACAAAAATCACTTTTTAAAGTTGATAGTAAAAAGCTGAATCATCAAAGCACATTTTTTCTTGCAATGAATGCTATAAACTTTGGAAGAATCAATCAAGCAAAAAAGTATCTAGAGAGTGCATACAAAAAAGCGTATTACCGCTTCGATTTAGATAAAACTCTGTTTTGGTTAGCTCAAGTTGATCCAAAAGGTAAACATTTAGACGAACTTTTAAAAAGTTTTGATATCAATATATATACCCTTTATGCTAGAGAGTTGAAAAAATTGCCACTGCCAAAGGTTGTTACACCTGACTTTAAAAAAAGTGGCTGTGATTTCAATATCTCAAATCCATTTGAATGGATACCGGTTTTACGACAAATAAAAAATTACTCATCAGATAAACTAACTAAACTTGCAAAAAAATTTAGTTGCGATGAAACAGAAGGACACTACTCATTTTTAATGGAAAGAGCTGCTAGATATAGAACAGAATACTTTCCTATGCCATACAAAAATGCATACAAAGATCTACCTAAAAACGATCAAGCTCTGATATTGGCACTTGCAAGACAAGAGAGCCGTTTTATACCATCATCAATCTCTACTTCATATGCATTGGGGATGATGCAAATAATGCCTTTTTTAGTAAAATCACTTGCAAAAGAGCTTAAAGAACCATTTGACTTAGATAAAATGTTTGATCCAATAATAAATATCTCATACGCTAAACAGCATCTTAAATTCCTAAAACGCTCACTATATCATCCTCTGTTTATTGCATATGCATATAATGGTGGAATAGGTTTTACAAAAAGGCTTCTAAAAAAAAGAGGATTATTTAAAAAAGGGAAGTTTGAACCTTGGCTAAGTATGGAGCTTGTATATTATGATGAAAGTAGACGATATGGCAAAAAGGTACTTGCCAACTATATCGTCTATAAAAATCTGTTAGGAGAACCTATCGACGTAGTGTCGAGCGTTGAAAGTTTAACGAAACCGGACCGTACGGATCGATTTCGAGCTTCAAAGTAAATGATTTATCTTTCATTGAAGGGAATGTGACAATATAGTAACTGCCCCATCTATTTACACCTGGCATTAAAACATAAAGAAAATCTTTTTGCCCTACATTTTTTACACTAATAGGCGAATTTCCATCAAGAATTATATTTTTGCTTATATCCAAAGGGATATCAGTTATTACTCCAACAAAAAATGATATACCTTTATCATACGAAAAACGCTTTGGAAATACTTCATTTAAAAGAGTAGCTGTTACTGTTGCTTTTGTCTCTAAAGATTTAACAAGCTGATTCTCTTTTGTATGGACCAATGCTTTTTCATGAATTAGATCTTTTTGAATAATTTCAGTCACTTCATTTTTTTCTGAACATCCAGATAAAACTATTGCCAATCCTAAAAATAAAAATGCAAATTTACTTCTCACTTAAACAACCTTTTGATTATTTTACATATAACATCATCTATGTTTTAATTCTATCACATTTTACATTAACCTTATCATTTTTTAGCTATAATCCGAGCTATATAAATTTTGGAATAAGTTAAAAAATGAAGAAACGATTAGCTATTGCATTCACAGGACCATCTAACAGTGGAAAAACCACTCTCATTGAAAAAATTGCTAGGGTTTTAATTACCAACCATAAAGTGGCTATTGTAAAAAACGACCCAAAAGATAAAGCAAAATTCGATGTAGAAGGTAAAGATAGCTGGAAATTTTTCAACACAGGTGCTGAAGTTGTCGTAACTTCTCCTACACGTACAACATACTTTTCTCATCGACAAAAACAGATAGATGAGATTATAGAGATGGTAGATGATTTTGACTACCTTCTTGTAGAGGGGTTAAAGACTCTTCCACTTCCTAGAATAGCAATTTTCCGCAATAGTATTGATGAGAGTTATTTCAGGTGTTCTGAAGCGATTGCAATTGATGACTCAATTGATTTGAGTAACTATAATGTACCCTCAAATATCGATATACTTGATTTAAATAATACAGAACAAATAATAAACTGGATAAAAACCAATGCAAAGGCAGTTTAATGACTCTTAAACCGATATTTGATGCCATAGAAAAGTCAGCACATCGCATTCGTGATGCTATAACAAATGAAGATTTATGCTACTCAGAACAGTGCAATGCAACTGGAGATATGCAGCTTAAACTTGACATTCAAAGCGATCTGATTATTGCAGAAGAGTTCTCTAAAATAAGTGCAATAAAAGCGATAGCAAGTGAAGAGAAAGAGGAAGCTGAAATACTGCATGAAAATGGTAAGTATATGATAGCTTACGATCCTCTTGATGGATCAAGCCTTATTGATGTCAACCTTAGCGTAGGATCAATCTTTGGTATATATGATGGTGAATTCCAAGCAAAAAAAATGTTAGCTAGTGTCTATGTTGTGTATGGACCACGGTTAGAGATGGTTACTGCATACAAAGGAAGTGTACGTCACTTTATCTTCCGTCATGGTAAATTTATGGAGCAAGAGACAATTAAACTAAAAGAAAAAGGTAAGCTTAACGCTCCAGGTGGAACACAGCAACACTGGCCAAAGCATCACAAACAGATGGTAGATTCTCTTTTTAATGAGGGTTATCGCCTTAGATACTCTGGAGGAATGGTTCCAGATCTTCATCAGATACTTCTAAAAGGTGGTGGACTTTTTAGCTATCCCGGTACTACAGATAAACCAGAAGGCAAACTTCGCAAACTATTTGAAGTATTCCCTTTTGCATTTGTCTATGAAACAGCAGGTGGTGAAGCAATTGACAATAAAGGGCACCGACTTTTAGAACTCCCTTGTGACGACCCGCATGAAACTACTCCTTGTTTCTTTGGAAGTAAATATGAGATTTCTAAGGTAAAAGAGGCTTATGGTGTCTAACGAAAAAGAGTTAGACAAATGGGAGTTAGCAAGAAATGAAGCAAAAGAGAAACTTCTTGCCTGCCAAAAAGAGATGCAAGTACAAAGTTGCTTAAAGTGTGAAAAAGTAATTGGATGCCAAATAAGAAATGAGTATGTTAGAAAAGTTTATGAAAGTATGAACAAAGGCCAAGGTGGTGGCTTTGAATTCTAAATTTAAGAACAGGATTTTTAAATGAGCGATAAGTGTAAAAAAGTATATATAACTACTCCTATCTACTATGTTAATGATGTACCTCATATAGGTCATGCCTACACAACTATAATTGCAGATACATTGGCAAGATATTCTCGCTTGGTTGGACATATAGATGATGTTTTCTTCCTTACAGGAACAGATGAGCATGGACAAAAGATAGAACAGGCAGCTAAAGCAAGAGGCAAATCTCCACAAGAGTATGCTGATGAGATATCGGGTCGATTCAAAGAGCTTTGGGATGAGTTTGAGATAAGCTATGATAAGTTCATAAGAACAACCGATGAAGATCATATGAGGGGTGTTCAAAAAGCGTTTGAAGTGATGTATAACAATGGAGATATCTATAAAGATGTCTACCGTGGTCACTACTGCGTAAGTTGCGAAACTTTTTTCCCTGAAACTCAACTTATAGATAATGAATTTTGCCCTGAATGTGGCAGAAGCACTACAATGGTAGAGGAAGAGAGCTACTTCTTTAGACTCTCAAAATATCAAGACAAACTTCTTGAATGGTATGAAAATAATCCTGAATGCATTTTGCCAAAATCAAAGCGAAATGAAGTCATTAACTTTGTAAAAAATGGTCTTGAAGATCTCTCTATTACCCGTACAAGCTTTGACTGGGGTGTAAAACTGCCTGAAAGTATAAATGACCCTAAACACGTAATGTATGTCTGGCTTGATGCACTAATGAACTACGTAACTGCACTTGGCTATGGTAATGATGAAAAACTTATGGATTTTTGGCCTGCTAAAGTTCATCTAATCGGTAAAGACATTCTTCGTTTCCATGCTATCTACTGGCCTGCATTTTTAATGAGTCTTGGTCTTGAATTGCCAAAACACATTGCAGCACATGGATGGTGGACAAGAAACGGTGAAAAGATGAGTAAATCAAAAGGTAATGTTGTCAATCCAAAAGAGATTTCAGATGCATACGGACTAGAAAACTTCCGCTACTTTATGCTAAGAGAAGTACCTTTTGGTCAAGATGGAGATTTTAGTCAAAAAGCTCTTATTGATCGTATTAACTCCGACCTTGGAAATGATTTAGGCAACCTTCTTAACCGAATCATCGGTATGAGTGGAAAATATTTTGATTTTAATGTAAAAAGTGATGGAGTTAAAACTTATCACTCTACTGAACTTGAAGAGGTTGAATCTATTTTAAGCAATATTGAAGAGTATCTTTATGAAATTCAAACAAACAGATATTTAGAAGAGTTGTGGAAAACTTTGCGCATTGCCAATAAAGCAATAGATACTGGTATGCCTTGGGCAAAGATGAAAGAAGGAAAAGAGGATGAAGCAATGGCAACAATTGCACTTGTTGCCAATATATTGGCAAAAGTAGCTGTACTGTTGCATCCTTTTATGCCAAAAACAACACAAAAGATTGCAAGTGCAATTGGATTTGAAATTAATACCGAAAGCTACAATAAAATTATTAAAAATAATGAGCTTTTAGGTGACTTTAAAATAGAAAAAATCCCGCCTCTCTTTCCTAGAATTGAAGAACAACAACTATTAGAGACTTCAACTCAAAAAAGTGAAACAGTAAAAGAGGAGAAAAAGGTAAAAATGGAAGAAAATAAAAAACAAAATGAAAATGAAAGCGGTGCAAATCTTATTACTATCGATCAATTCTTCCAAACACAACTGAAAGTAGGAACTGTTGTTGAAGCTGAGGAGGTTCCAAAATCTAAAAAATTGCTAAAGCTACAAGTTGACCTTGGAGAAGAGAAACCAAGACAAATCATTGCAGGAATAAAAGAGTGGTACTCACCTGAAGATCTTAAGGGAACTCAAGTTTGTGTAGTAGCAAACTTGAAACCTGCCAAACTGATGGGTATGCTCTCAGAGGGTATGCTTCTTGCGGCAAAAGATGATGATGGGCTATGTCTAATACGCCCTGAAAAATCTAGAAAACCTGGTAGTTCAATCGGTTAAATGCTTCTTGAAAATTTGCTTGCCGTTACAGGCGGCAAGCTACTAAACAACCCTTCAATATCAAGATTTGATTCTATTGAATTAACTGCATCCAAAGTAACTCGTGGATCACTATTTATAGCTGAATCACCAGAAGAGATAGATAAAGCATTAAGTCGTGGTGCATATGGAATTGTAACTGATGATCTATACATTACAACTACAGATGAAGAAGTAGCCTGGGTTTACGTAAAAGACATCAAAAAGAGTCTTGTAAAACTCCTAAGACTTTGGCTTCTTAAATCTCCAAGAAACATATTTTATGTTTCTACACAAGTTCTAGAATTTTTAGAAATAATACAATCAAATTCATCAATCGTACTATTAAATGGGGATGATGAAGAAAAAAGCAAACAAATTTTATCTTCATCACAAAACCATATAATCTTTTGTGATGACAAGATTTTTCTTGATCATATTGGAGCTAACGAAGTTGTACCTGAAATAAGTCAAGTAAAATATGAAATTGTCGACTCTAGGACTTTTGAAACATCGATTATCATAGATGAAACATACTATAATCGCCTTCCATTAATTCCAAGTATGGTTACTTTTTTAATAGAGGCAATAGGAGTATTAAAATCTTTAAATCATAATTTTTCCATGAATCACATTGATTTTACACCATCACTTGAACCTATATTTGTAAACTCATCTTGTGAAAGGGTTGGTTTTGGAGAGAGTGACAAGGTTTTAATCTTTGCATCAAATGATTTAAAGTGTAAACATCTAAAAATATTTGAAAATGTCAAATGGATAGATTTTAGACTTCTTTTGCCAAGCCAAATTAAGTTTTATTGTGATATAAAATTACCATATTTTACTTGGGAATCAAAAAAAGAGTTTTTTGAAATAGTTACACAACAGATCAAAAAGAGAAGTTATATACTGATTTTTGCACAAAAAAGTGAAATATTTTTTAAAGAGATAGAGAACTTTAACTTAAATAATAGGCCTATCTTAAATCAAGGGCTTTTTTAATAAAAGGAGAATTTTTTATGAATGACTCGTCGTCGGAACCAGCATCATATTTCCAAGACTTTATGGAAAACTACTGGGATTTGATTGCAGGAACTATTTTTGCAATTATTGCTTTTATTCTACACAAAACTGGACACATCTACCTATCAACACTATTTGCAGGACTTGGCATAGCCGCATTCTCATTTACCGTATCTGAAATTGCAGAGATTCTTGCCGAAAGACTACAAGAACCATATGCTAGCTTTGTTCTTACTTTCAGTGCAGTTGCAGTTGAAATTTTGCTTCTATTTATGATTTTGCTTGAAAGCAGTCATGGATCAAGTGCGCTTGAAACAGTCAAGGGTGGTATTATCTCTGCTGTTATTGTAGATATGAATGTACTGCTTGGTATTGCAGTATTTATTGGTGGTTTAAGATTTAAAGAGCAAGAACATAATGAAGATACATCAAGCACATACACTACAATTTTACTAGTAGCATCTGTAGCCTTACTGGTTCCTAGCCTTTTACAATACTCAAAAGGCAGTGGTGAGTCTATAATGACAGCAAGCTATATAATTTCTTTTTTATTAATGATCTACTATATAACAATATTTATTTTTCAAACAAAGACACATATTCACTTCTTTAAAGCTACAGCTAGAAGCCGTATTTTTCGCCTCAGACGAAAAAAAGCAGATCAAGATGAAGAGGATGAAGAAGAAGAAAATTATATTTTCGAAAAACTTCCAAATATTGCCAACTTCTTTGCAATTTTTGGATTAATTTTTATCATAGGTGTAATTGCAGAAATTTTTGCAAGTGATGGTATGCAAATAGCTAAAAACTATGGTATCTCACCTGCTCTTGCCGGTCTTGTTATTGCTATTATTAGTGTCTCTCCTGAACTCTTTACAGCAATAAAAGCTGCTAAATCCGATCAGATTCAAAGAGTTGTAAACATTGCTATGGGAGCATCTACTGTATCAATACTGTTAACAGTTCCTATTCTAATGATGCTCTCTCCTCTTGCCGGTATTGAATTAGCACTAGACTTTAACTCATTACAAATAGGAGCTCTCATTTTAACTGTTATACTGGCTTGGAAAACTACAGATAATGGTGAAACAAACTATGTTGAAGGTATATCTCATTTAATGTTTTTCCTAGCTTATGCAGTTATAGCAGCATTTTATCATTAAAGAGGATTATTAAAATATTTTATTCTTGCTCGAAGAGCAAAGCTTTAGTGAGAGGAATTTTCAAATGAAACGTAGAGATTTTTTAAAATCTGCCGCAGTAGTTGGAGCAGCTGCAACACTCGGTGGATGTACTAGAGAGCAGATAGAGGGTAAAAAGAGTGTCAATATAAACAGACAGCGTAAAGTCAAACTAAAACTTGCAACAAGTTGGCCGGCACACTTCCCAATTATGGGAACTGGTGTTGACCGTTTTGCTGAAATGGTTAAAGCTATGAGTGGCGGGAGTCTTGAGATTAAAGTATATCCTAAAAATATACTTGTTCCAGCTCTAGCTGTATTTGATGCAACAAGCAGAGGTCAGATTGATGCCTTCCACTCTGGTCCATACTACTGGAAAGGAAAAAATCCGGCATTCTCACTATTTAGTGGTTTGCCACTGCGTATGAATGCCAATGAGTTAAACTGCTGGATGAATTATGGTGGAGGTTATGAGCTATGGCGTGAACTTTATGGCAAATTCAATCTCTATCCATTTATAGGTGGCAATACAGGTGTGCAGATGGGAGGATGGTTTAGAAAACCCATTGAGAAACTTGACGACTTAAAAGGGCTTAAAATGCGCATTCCTGGAATGGGAGGAGAAGTTATGGCAAAACTAGGTGTTAACCCTATTCTCCTTCCAGCCGGTGAAATATTTACAGCATTAGAGCGTGGAACAATTGATGCAACTGAGTGGGTAGGACCTGCCCTTGATATTCGCATGGGCTTTTACAAAGTAGCACGCTACTACTATACTGGTTGGCATGAACCAGGCTCGATTCTTGAGCTAACATTTAATAAAACTCGTTTCAATAGCTTAAGCTCAGAGCATCAAGCAATCATTAAATATGCTGCTGAGGCACTAAGTTCTCAAATGTACCATGAATTTATGGATGAAAACTCCAAAGCTCTTAAAAAATTAAAAGAGATGAATATAGAGATAAAAGATTTTCCTAAAGAGATTATAGAGAGAGCTAAAAAAGCTCTTGTAGAAGTTGTTGAAGAGCAGAGCAAAAAGAGTAGTGATTTTAAACGTGTATTTGACTCTATGGAAAGTTACTATAAACAAATTAAACCTTGGAGTGATATAAGCGAAAGTAAATACCTATCGATTAGATAAAAAGAATGCATAACTATATTTCTATAAAAGATATTGACAAAGAGCTCTATTTTGACAATTGTTCTGGATGTGAAATAAGTTGTTGCAGTGGCATAAATTTTAAACTTATGCCCCTGATTCTGGATGATTTCATAGAGGTGTTTAATAATTTTAATATCTACTTTGCAAAATTAGGCAATGAATTTGTGCCAGTTATTCAATTAGCAGAAGAAAATTCAGCATGTAAATATTTCAAAAACAATATATGCACTATCTATAACAAAAGACCTCCAGGGTGCAGACTCTACCCTATTTCTCCATATTTTGATGATATTTTAGTAGATCTATCTTGCAAAGCAGTTGGGAATCAAGGTATGTTTTTAGCTTCCAAAAATGAAATTTCATCCAATTTCTACCACAAAAGATTAGAAAACTTTAATAAAAAAAGAGAAGCAACCATAAATTTTACAGAAAGTATAAAAGATGAGCTAATTTTGGAAAAGGTTCTATCAAATATTGAGCTTTATATTTATAAAAAAAATATTGATAATTTTTATATTAAACTTCATAAAAAGAGCTTACAAACCTAAGAAATATTAATTTTTATCCTCTATTTTAAAAAATAATTTTATCTCGTCCCTTAGTTTTTGCCTGATACAATTTTTTGTCAGCAGTTTTAATTAAACTATCAAGACTGTAATCACTCTCTATAGTGTCAGAAACACCTGCGCTAAATGTATAGCATATTTTTCCTTTTTCTAAATATATACAACCTTGTTTTTTAACAGATTGATGTATTCTTTTAACAATATCATAAGCACTCTCTTTATCAATATAGGGCATTATAATAAAAAATTCTTCTCCTCCAAGTCTAAAAATTAGATCACTTTCTCTTATTAAACCTTTAATAATATCAGCAAACTGTTGTAATACTAAATCCCCTTTATCATGACCATATGTATCATTTACTTTTTTAAAATGGTCTATATCAAGATAAGCAACAGAGATAGGATAATTATAACGCTGACATTTTATAAATAATGGAGTTGAAATTTCATTCAAATAGTGTCTATTATACAATCCTGTCAAACTGTCAGTAATTGCCATAGAATATATTTTTTTCTTCTCATTCTCTATTTTATGTATTATATTATATTTAACCATAAAAGATATAATTGTTAATAATAAAACAGCAACAATCAAAGATATAATAACAATTTTTACAATTGTACTTTTTACTACTTTTGAACTTAATTCTTTCATTTTAATAACTTGGGATTCAATATCATCAGTATATACACCTGCTCCTATTATCCAATCCCATGGTTTAAAAATTTTTACATATGATATTTTCATAACAGGTTTATCAGCTCCTGGTTTTGGCCAATGGTACTCAACTATTCCTTCTCCCATCTTAGATACTACCTTTACCATTTCAACAAAAAGATATACACCATTTGGGTCTTTGATTTTACATAAATTTTGTCCATTTAACTCAAGTTTAAAAGGATGCATTATCATTTTAGGAGTTGTATCATTTATCCAAAAATATCCATTTTTACCATATCTTAATTCAGAAATTTTTTTGAGAGCCTCTTTTTTTAATTTTTCCTCTATTTTACTTGGATTAATTTCTGTTCCTATAATCCAATTAAATGGTTTAAATACTTTTACTACAAACCTTTTATATAAGTATCTTTTTGTATCTTTAGAATAAAATGTATACCCATCAAAAACTATATCTTTAGAACTATTTTTTAACTTATCTACTGCAAGTTTTACATATGGAGCTATTTGATTATCTTCTAAAAACTTGCCATTTAATTCTTTATTTACAGGATTAACAATCATTTTATAATTAAAATCATTTATCCAAAAGTATCCATTACCGTCATATTTTGCAGATGTAACTATATTAATAATTAATTTTTTCATTTCATCTTTACTTATCTTATTTTTATATTTATTAAATTGCTCCTCAATAATATTAAATAAAATATCAACTCTTTTTTTCAAATAGTGATCACCATATTCTCCTAATTCTGAGTAATAAGAGTAAATAATCTCTTCAGCAAGAGTAACATTATCATAAAGCATCTCTTTTTTATTTTTTATAATATCTGCTTTATATATTTCAATATTCTTTTCTGATAAATTGTTTATAGATAAAGTACTGATTGCCAAAAGTATAAATGAAGCAATAACAATAGTTGCAAGAATAATAAGTTGTATTCTTAATTTTATAGACATATTTTTGCCTGAATATATTTTATTAATCTACACAAATATATTAACAAGTTTAAACTTAAAATAGATAATTAAAAGTATTAAGAAATAAACTTTTTATACTAAAAAACTTGAAATTTATTGATTTTTTTTAGATGAGTTTATTATCTCAATTAGTAGACTACTATTGCTATAAAAGTTTACAAACTCATTTTTAATAAAGTTGGTGGATGTGCAGGTAATTTATACTGAATAAATTTGTGACCAGTTTCATAATGACATTGATTACAAGCTTCACTTGCTTCATTATAATCTTTTTTAAATCTAATCCAATCTTTTACTTCAATATCTTTCTCTAATTTTGTAAGATATTTTGACTCAAACTTTTTTAACTTTTCAGCATATTCAGGGCGTGTAGTTTCACCAACTTCTTGAATTTCTAATTGTTCATTAAGCTGATATTTTGCTAAATCCCAATTATTGGCCTTAGCTGCATAGTAGATAACATAAAAACGGTATCCATACTCCATCATCACTGTTCCCATACCTGGTTGAATACTACTTAATTCTTTTAAAGAAAAAGTATGATCTTTACTTCCAAAAAGTGATATAATCATAAAAGGTACAAGTAAAATCTTTTTCATTTTTAAATCTCCTTTTTATTTGGAAAAAATCTTTTAATAATATATCCATCTCTACGCATTTCATCATTTTCATCAAAAGTATAATCATCAAAAAAATCATTTAAAATGGTAGCTAAATATTTAAGCCTATCTTCAACCACCATATCTGGAAACTCTTTTTGCAAGAATGTATAGATATCATCATCTTGTGCTTGGATTTTTTTATGCAGTGATTTAATGTATTCTACACTTAAGTCAAGATTTTTATTCTGTTCCATTAGTTTACCTTATAAGGAATAGGATCTTTCAGCCCAGCCTTTTCAAAGCCTTTGAGACGTAAACGGCAACTGTCGCAAACTCCACATGCTTCATCTTCGTTCTTATAGCAGCTCCAAGTAAGTTCAAGCGGTACTCCATACTCTATGGCTGTTTTAACTATATCCTCTTTTTTCAGATGTACAAGTGGTGTTTTAATAGCTATTTTTGTATCATCTTTTGTACCTAAATCAATAGCTCTTTCTATTGCATCTATAAAATTTTCCCGACAATCAGGATAACCACTGCTATCTTCTTCAACAACTCCTATATATAGTGCTTCAGCACCCTCTTTCTCTGCAACCGCAGCAGCAATACTTAAAAAAATACCATTACGAAATGGTACATATGTAACAGGTACGCCTGCTTCTATTCCACCTGTTGGAACATCTATACTCTCATCTGTCAAAGCTGATGCACCAATATGCTCAAAAAAAGGCAAATCTATTACATATCTATTTACAACTTTAAGAGAATTACAAATGGCATCAAAAGCTTCATGCTCTCTTTTTTGTGTACGTTGCCTATAATCAAAATGCAAAGCTACTATCTCATAACCTTCTGACTTTGCTATATAAGCTGCTGTTGTAGAATCCATCCCTCCACTTAAAATGACTACCGCTTTTTTCATATAAAAATCTCCTTATTACTAAAGCAAAGCTTCAGCAAAAACTCCTCTCACTGAAGCTTTACCCTATCGGGCAAGAAAAAAATATTACCTTTTACTTAAAAAGTATAAAATTTTATCAAAGTTTAGGTAAAATCGCGCCTATGATTGAAATTATAAATGAAACAGATTACCAACCTAATGTAAACTTGCTAAAAACAATTGCACAATATCTTACTAATCGTCATATTGAAGTCACTTTGACCAATAATGCGACAATGCGAGAAATAAACAGAGAGCAGCGTGGGATTGATGCACCTACAGATGTATTGAGTTTTCCACTTGAACCTGTACCTTATGCTCCCTTAGGAGAACTTGTCATTAGCGTAGAGTATGCAAAAAATCAAGCAAGCCTATACCAAAACTCTCTTGATGATGAAATTGCCCTACTCTTTATTCATGGTCTTTTGCATCTTTTAGGTTACGATCATGAAACTGATGATGGAGAAATGAGACAAAAAGAGGAAGATCTTATAAAACATTTTGGACTGCCAAAGAGTCTAATAGTACGTACAGAAGGAGAATCTTAATGGATTTTATCATTTTTATTATAAGTATGGGAGCACTTATATGGGGAGCTGACTTTATCATTAAAGAGTCTGAACGAATTGCTCTGCACTTTAATATAAGTGAATTTATAATCGGTGCTACACTAATAGCTCTTGGAACAAGTCTTCCTGAAATGGCTGCTAGTATAAGTGCAAGCATTAAAGGTCAAAGTGATATGGCCGTTGCAAATGTTCTTGGCTCAAATATAATGAATATATCACTAGTTCTTGGACTTGTCTTTTTAATTGCATCTAAAATTACACCAGGAAGAGACCTTTTTTTTAAAGATAGTGCCTGGCTTCTTTTCCCTGTTATAATTTTTCCATTAATGATTCTTGATGGACACCTTTCAAGATTGGATGGTTTTCTTCTATTTGCAATGATGGGCGCATATGTTATGTTTTTAATGCAATCAAATAAAAGTGAACAGGTAATTGAAATAGATGAAGAGCTAAAAAAGGAAAAATTTAACTGGACTAAAACAATAGCATTACTATTAGTAGGGTTTATTCTTGTTGTCATAGGAGCAGATTATGCAATAGAGAGTGCTGCAAATATTGCAAGAGAATTTGGCATAAGTGAATGGATTATTGGATTAATTCTTATCGCTTTTGGAACCAGTTTACCTGAACTTGTTGTCAGTATACAAGCTGCAAGACAAGGAAAAGCAGATATGAGTATAGGAAATATTATAGGCTCAAATATGGCAAACACATCTGTAGTACTTGGCTCAGCTGCTATGACAAAGCCCCTTGCAATAAATTTATCATCAAGCTCTTTTGATGTATTTTTAATGATAGGCGTTACCTTAATGCTTGTTTTTATAACTGCAAATAAGCTGTATGCAAAAGCTTCTGGAGTAATGCTTTTAATAGTACTTGCAATATTCTTGCAACATGCATTAGGGGCTTGATTTTATTTTATATATTTATGATCAACTAACCAGTTATATATATTTTTTATAATCTTTCCTGTAGCAGCACCACCGTGTCCACCATGTTCAACTAAAACAGTAACAACATATTGTGGATCATTATATGGTCCATATGTTGTCATCCATGCATGAGAACGGTGAAAATAAGCCAACTCGTGCTCTTTCATACGCCTCTTCTCTTCCTGAGGAATTCCAATAACCTGTGCAGTACCTGTTTTTCCTGCAATTTTTAGTTTTATTCCTTTAAGATAGTGTGTTGCTGTACCTTTTGGATGATTACAAACTTCATACATTGATTTTTGAACATTTGGCAAATACTTTTTCTGTACAGGAGTTAAAACATCTTTTATAATAGGTTCAACCTTTTTATCTCCTATATATGAAACCAATCTTGGTACAGGTAGCTTGCCTTTTGCCAAAAGTGCAGTATATCTTGCTGCTTGCATAGGTGTTATAAGTACATATCCTTGTCCAATAGAAGCATTTAAAGTTTCACCCATATACCACGGCTGTCTGTATTTAGAGGCTTTCCAAGATTTGTCAGGCACTACACCAATAAATTCATTTGGCATATCAATTCCAGTTTTTACACCAAGACCCATTTTTCTTAAGTCAGCTGCAATCTTATCGATACCAACAAGCAGACTGCCTTTATAAAAATATACATCACAACTCTCTCTAATGGCTTTAACCATATCAGTTTTTAAATGCCCCACATTTTTCCAGCAACGAAATTTATGACTCCCTAACTCTACTGCTCCATTACAATAGAATTTTGTATATGGTGAAATTTTTCCACTATCAAGGAACGCCTCTGCAACTCCAGGTTTTATAATAGATCCTGGTGGATAAAGCCCATGAATGAACTTGTTAGTAAATGGGTGATTCAAATCATCAATAAGGTTTTTCCATGCTGTTCGGCTTATTCCACCTACAAAAATATTTGGATCAAATGATGGATAACTTCCTGCACTGATAATGGCTCCATCTGTCCGCATCACAATGGCTACACCAGCCTTGCCTTTAAATAAATTAGAGATATATGACTGCAACTCTATGTCAAGATACAGTTTTAAATCTCTATCTTCAATAGGAGGTATTACTTCAAGTGTATCTATGCACTTATTAAAAGCACTTACTTTAACATTTTTATAACCAGGCTTTCCTTCTAGAAAGACATTATATTTTTTCTCCAATCCACTTTTGCCTGCTACTTTGATGAGTTTAACTACAGGATCTTCGTTTATATCCTTCTCATTTGCTTTTCCAACATATCCAACAACGTGAGCTGTTATTTCTCCGTATGGGTAGTATCGTTTGGTAGTAGGTTTGATTGTAATATGAGGTTTACGTGACAACCCAGTAAAATGAGGTAAAACTTTTTCATATGGAAGAAATTTGATCATCCTTATTGGCTCATGCCTATATGGAGAATCATAACGTTTATAACGACGCATCAGCTTAGTAACATTTACATCTGGAAACTTCTCTTTTATATTATTAAGAGCTTTTTTTAGTTCTGGCAACATCTTTTTTGAACTAAGATGTGGATCTATTAAAATTTGAAAGCCTATTTTATTAATTGCCAAAGGTTTACCGTTAACATCTAAAATCTCTCCACGTACCGGAAGTATCCACTCTTTTTTGACAATATTTTGTTTTGCCAATGTTTCATAATATGTATTTGACTTAATACTTATCTGATAAATTCTAACAAGAAGTATAATCCAAACTAAAAGAAAAAATGCAAATACAATACGGGTTCTCACAACAGTATGACTCCGGCTAAATCTATAAGTAGATAATATATCAACACAAATGACTCACTAATAATATCTTTACCCATTAAAATCTCATACCCTTCAATAAAAATGAAATATAAGATATCAAAAATAGCAACTCTAATTAACTTAAGAAATATGTTAGCATGTAATAAATGGTATATTTTCGGTTCAATAACAGTATACATAACTAACATTGTCACCATTAAAAAATATAGTGGCAATCCCCAAATTGACTCAAATACAATAGTATAAAGTATCCAAAGAAATACAAAGATATACTCTTTTTCCTTTATTGCATTTGCCCATAGTATATAGACTACACCAATAAGCGGAGGAAATAGTGGAAAAATTGATCCCAGTGATGGATAAACCATCACTGCTAAAGCGATCAAAAATATTTTTAAAGTTTTTTGACTAAAGATATCTCGTTGCATACAGGAAAATATTTGCACTTGATGCAGTCCGCCCAAATTTTATGCTCAGGAATTGTCTCTTTTGGAATTTCAACAAACCCTAGCTTTTGAAAAAAACTGCCCATATATGTTAGAGTTAACACCTCTTCAACACCAAGTTTTCGTCCCTCTTCAACAGCACACTCAACAAGATTTGAACCTATTGCTCTGTTTCTACATTTTGCATCAACAACCAAACTGCGAATTTCAGCCAATCTTTGAGAGTGAATGTGCAATGCAACATAACCAACAATCTCTTTACTCTCTTTCAATCTGGCAATAATATATGAACGAATGTTAGTAGCTACTTCATCATCACTTCTAGGTAGTATAATGCCCTCTTCTACCTCTTTTTTGACAAGTTTTTGCATATTTGGTATATCTTGCAAAACAGGCTTGATATACTCAATCGATTCATTGCTTACAGGCACGACTCTCCTCTTATAACAATATCAAAAATCAACTCTTCTAATCGTTCTATTCCTCTTTTTTTCAAGTTAGACACCAAAAGAGCATTTGGATTTTTAGCACGAATCTTTGCAATATCTTTTTGCTTAAGTTTATCAGACTTGGTAAACACTTCTATGTAACACTGATCAGGACCTATAAACCCATTAATATACTCTTTTACTGCTTCATCAATCGGTTCATCTGGATGCCTTGCATCACGAAGATGTATAAAAAGTCTGATAGTACGACGCTTTTTAATAAACTCATTTAAACTTTTTTGCCACTCATACTTCATACTCTTTGAAACTTTTGCATATCCAAAACCAGGTAAATCAACAAAATGCAAAGTATATTTTTCTTCATTCTCATCATCTTTATAGATGACTTCAAAGTAGTTAATTAGTCTTGTTTTACCTGGAGTGGAAGAGCTTTTTGCAAGACTCTTTCTATGTGTCAGAGAATTTAACAGTGAACTCTTTCCAACATTACTTCGCCCCAAAAAGGCAACTTCACCTATCCCCTCAGGAGGAGCTTCATCCAACTTGCTTGCCGAAGTGACAAACGATGCATCAACGATTCTTACTGGCATTGTTCTCTTCTATCTTAAATATAAATTTAACAGGCTTCTCTTTACTGCCCTCAACTCTTGCTTTGGCGCTTTGCTTATCGACAAAAACCTTTTCCCCAATCAATATCCTATCCAACTTGGTATCAAAAAGTTTGACATTCTCATAAAGTTCATAAATTTCTGTTTTAGGGATGTATACAAGTCGTCCAGATTCTCCTTTATATACCTTCTTACCATCATTCATAGTAATAGTAAATTTAACATTTCCGATTGCTTCATATTTTATAGGCTTTTTATTAGCATCAAAATAGACATAAACTTTAGATGCATTTAACTCATCTACACCTTTTATCATATGAACATTACCAATAAACTTTGTAACTTTTTTTACATCACTAGCTTCAAAATGATCTGCCGTAATCTCAACTTGTTGAGAAGAGAAAAGTGTACTAATAGCTAAAAGCGGTAATAATAAATACTTTTTCAATTATCTATCCTCTTCAAAGATTTTTGCATATATTTTATCGGCAAAGATTTTACCACTTTTTTGATAATATTTCAGAGACTCTCCAGTTACAACATTTTTTCCATAATAGGCTTCAAATCTATTCCCTTCTGTTGAATAGAGCTTTGTTTTCATATCGTATAGCATTTTTGAAGATTTTATTGTCAAATTATCATCACGACTAAGCTCTACAAAATCATAAAGCCTGACATAAGAGTCTTCAACAATTACACCATTATTTGCAGAAACTGTCTCTATACCTTTTTTGGTTTGTCTCATAAATTTTGGAAATTTGATAGTAAGTCTTTTCTCATATTTAAGTGCTTCACTTCCAAAACCTATAGACTCAACCCCTTTTTTTGTTATCTCAAAACTTTCAAAAGAGACAAACTTAAGCTGTGGGATATTCTCTTTTTTAACTTTAATAGTTTCAAAAGGCTTTAACAAAACAGCTGCTACAATTGACCCAAACAATAGTGTAATAAAAAAATACTTTACATTTAAAGCCACCGTGAAAGATACTCCTCTTGCAAACCTTCTTGTTTAATAAGTAGTTCAATCATTTCACGGACAGCCCCATCTCCGCCTTTCTTACTTAAAACTACATCTGCTATCTCTGTTACATAATGCATAGCATCTGCCGGAGTAAAAGAGATTCCTACAGATTTAAGAAGTCTTGCATCATTCAAATCATCACCAATAGCTGCAACATTCTCAAAAGATATTTGCAATGACTCACATAAAGATGTAAGTGTAGCTAATTTATCTTTAACTCCTTGATAACAGTGCTCTATTCCCAACTCTTTTGCACGCCTGGCTACAATTGTAGAGTTTCTTCCTGTTATAATGGCAGCTTTTTTCCCCATACGAATCCACTGAACAATAGCAAACCCATCTTTGACATTAAATGCTTTTAACTCATCACCTGATGCTGTATATATGATTTTTCCATCAGTCATACAACCGTCAATATCTAAAACTACCAATTCAATCATAACACACCTTTTGTACTTGGCACACCTGCTTTTACATTAGGAGCCAATGCCCGTCTTAACGCAACAGCATATGCTTTAAATGCTGCTTCTATAATATGATGGCGATTTTTACCCCGCTCTTTTACAAGATGTACACTGAGTGCTGCATTAAAAGTCAATGCTCTAAAAAACTCTTCTGCAAGCTCTACATCAAATGTACCTATTTTTCCATCACAATCAATTTCATAAACCAAAAATGGTCTGTTGCTCAAATCCATAGCACAACTGACTGCTGCTTCATCCATTACAATAACAGTATTGGAAAAACGCTCAACCTCTTTAATTGGATATATAGCTCTATTTATAGCCTGCCCAAGTACAATACCTATGTCTTCTACTGTATGATGATCATCAACATGAGTATCACCTTTACACTCAACAAAAAGATCTATCTGAGAATGCTTTGAAAAACTCTCAAGCATATGGTTAAAAAAACCAACCCCTGTATCTATCTCAGACTTACCATTTCCATTTATATCTAACTTTAAAAAAATATCTGTCTCTTTTGTTGTTCGTTTTATCTCAATCATTCACTGCTCCTAATAACAAATGCTCCTGGAATATTCCAAGCTCTAATAAAGTCACGCGCCTCTTCCTCACTTTGAAATCCCATTAGCCAAACTCTGTACAGAGGTCGTCCACCTACAATAAATTTAACAACTTTTGCATTATACCGTCCCTCAAAATTATCGTAACGTTTTTTGTAGATCATGGCTCCCTGGTGTCTTCTAAATGAACCAACTTGCACGCCAAAACCACCAAGTACTACTCTTTGAACAGGTTTTGTTCCACCTTTTTTAGCCATTTTAGCTATAAGAGAGTCAAATCCAAGTACTTCCAAATGTACCGGTGCTGTTCCTGTTCTGTCAATACCTATCTTTTTACCTGCAATATATGAAAGATCAATTATTCGTCCCTTTACAAATGGTCCCCTGTCATTAATTCTTACAACAACAGACTTTCCATTATTTTTGTTTGTCACACGAACCATTGTATTCATAGGCAAAGTTTTGTGAGCAGCCGTCATAGCATACATATTGTATTGTTCACCGTTAGATGTTTTTCCACCATGAAAATTTGGACCATACCAGCTTGCAATACCATCTTGTGTCCAACCAACTGAAACAACAGTAGGATAGTATGTTTTTCCATTGATTGTGTATGGACGCAAAGTAGCTCTGTGAATGGCAGCTGAAGATCTTGGGGTTGTTTTAACTGGTGTACTTACACTATATCCATAATCAGGATAAAATTGGCTTCTTGAGCTGCAACCGATTATAAAAAAGGATATAGCTAAAACAGATATAAAAAACTTAATTTGGTATAACAAGTTTGTCTCCTACATGAATAACATTGCTTTTAAGTCCATTTCTCTCTTTAATACGTTCTACTTTAACATTAAAAAGACGAGCAATTTTATATATAGAGTCACCTTTTTTGACTCTATAATGAATCGATTCTCTACGCGGAACAGGAATAACCAATGTCTGCTTTGGATATATCACAGCATTTCTCATTTTGTTAAAACGTTGAATCATTTTATAAGAAATTCCATATTTACGAGCAATTGCTCCAAGAGTATCTCCCTTTTTTACTGTATGTACAAAAAACATTTTATTCTGCTTGCCCGGTTTATAAAACTGTTTAAAATAAGCCAGTTTTTCGTATGGTATATTAATATAAGCACCTTTTTGCGGTGGAGTGAAACCATAATTAAATTGTGGATTGAGTTTTTTCATATCACTTACACTCATACCAATTTGAGATGCAATATGCTCCAAAGTTTCCCCACCACTTACTTTTACTCGAACCAAAGTTTTACCTTCGCCTCTGTTAAACATATGAGTGTGTGATTTTGTTGTAAACATATCTGGATCATTTGCTATCAATGCCAGTGAAACTATTTTTCTTATGTAGTTACGGCTCTCTTTTGGAAGATAACGTTTTTTCTCATCCAACAAAACTTGCAACTCATCGCTACCGGCTCTTTTTATTGCTCTAAGTACACGACCCTCTCCGGAGTTATAAGCAAGTGCTGCAAGATACCACTTTCCAAAAAGTTTATGAAGTTTTTTCAAATATGCAATAGCAGCTTCTGTAGAACGAACAGGATCTCTTCGTTCATCAATATATTCATCTATCTTTAAACCGTAAATTTTTGCTGTTTTAGGCATAAACTGCCATAAACCTGAAGCTTTTGCTCTAGAGTAAGCATTTGTCTTAAAGTTAGACTCTGCCATTGCCATATAAAGAAATACTTGAGGAATATTATTATCATGGATCATTTTTCTAAGAGTAGGAATATAAAGAGATCCTCTCTCAAGCATTTGAAGATAGTGCCTCTTTTTTGTTGTTGCTAAACCATTTTTAAGTTGAATAAATAATGGATCACGTAAAAAAGATGGGTTTATATCCAAACTCTGCAATACAGCAATATCATCACGATAAAGAGGTTGAACATATAGTGATCCATATGCCAATCCACATAACATGAACCAAACAAATAGTAATTGTCTCAATACTGCTCCATTTTTTAATCGATAGTATACCATTTATAAGATTTCTATCCCAAAAAGCTCACAACTATTTTTAGTAGTTATATTTTCAACATCTTTAACTTCCATTTTTAAAACCTCTGCAATTTTTTCAGCGACAAAAACAGTATAGTATGGCTCATTGCGCTTTCCTCTGTGAGGATGCGGTGTCAAATATGGTGCATCGGTCTCAATTACAAGACGACTTAAAGGTACTTTAGGTAAAACTTGCGGCAATTTTCTTGCATTTTTAAAAGTAAGAACTCCACCAATTCCATAGTAAAAACCATGCTCTGTAAGCTTTAGTAGTTGCTCATCAGCATTATAACAATGCAGTACACCTCCAACCTCTTTTGCATTATGCTCTATCAATATACTCATAGAATCACTGCTAGCTTCACGAATATGGACTATAATAGGCTTTTTAAACTCCTTTGCCAACTCTATTTGACTGGCAAAAACCTCTTTTTGTTTAGCAATTACTCTCTCTTTTTCTACCTCATCCTCAGGCAACCTGTAGTAATCAAGCCCACACTCACCTACAGCAATACATTTAGGATCATTCAAATATTGACGCAAAAAAGATTCATCATATTTATCTATGTCATATGGGTGTACTCCTGCCGCATAGTAGACATCTTCAAATTTATGTGCAATCTTTTGTGCTTTTGGCAAAGTGTCAGGATCTGCTCCTGGAATAATAAAAGCTTTTACACCATTCTCTTTGGCTCTTAAAATAACCTCTTCAAGATCTTCATCATATCTGCTGTCATCAAGATGGCAATGTGTATCTATAATCAACTTGAAAACTCCTCTAAAATTTTCTCAGCAAGAGTTCTTGCCTCTAGCATTTTATTCTCACCAGCTATCATTCTGGAAATTTCAGTAACTCTTTCATCACTGTTTAAAACTTTTGCAATACTTTTACCACTCTCTTTAGTCACAATTATATGCTGTTTTGCTGCAGCACTTAAGTGTGGCTGATGAGATATGGCAATAATTTGATAACTTTTTGACAAGCTTTTTAAAAGCTTTGCTATTGCAATTGACTCATCACCGCTTACATTTGCATCAATTTCATCTATAAGCAAAATACCCTTACCACCTGCTAGTTCACTTTTACAAAGCAATAGAGCAAGACGAATACGGTTAAACTCTCCTCCGCTTAGAGTTGCTATGTTTGATCCTTGAAGGTCTATATTTACACTGTCAATACCTGTTTTATCAATAGGTTTTACAGAGAATGTAAATGAAATGTTTCCCATTCTCAGATCTAAAAGAAGCTTGTTAACAAACTCTTCAACACCTTTAGCTGCATTTTGTCTGATACTGCTTATTTTTTTAGCATCTTTTTCTATTTTGTCAAAAAGTTCTTCTACCTCTTGCTCAAGTCCTCCAAGTTCGTGATCTATATTTTTATAATACTCCAACTCTTTTATCTTTTCATCACGATAGCTTAAAGCCTCCTCTATAGAGCCGTAACGCCTTTTTAGAGATGCAATTGCTTCTATCCTGTTAAGTACCTCTTCAACATTAATCTCATCTAACTCTTCAAGCATTGCCTGAGCGCGTTCAAACTCATTACGCAACATATTCATAGCTTCATTAAAAAGTACACTGTCACTCTCTATAAGAGTTAATGCTTCTAAAACATCATCTTCACTCTCAAAAATTCTTGAAGCTTTAGAAATAGCTTCACTTATCTTTTCACGCTTTGAGAGTTTACGCTTAATAGCCATTAACTCTTCATCTTCTCCTATCTTTGGAGATACTTCATCTATCTTTGAAATTTCAAACTCAGCAAACTCTATTAACTCTTTTACTCTCTTCTCATCAGCTTTCATCTCTTGCAATCTAAGCAGTTTACGCCTGTACAAATCGTACATATTTTTATAGTTTTTTAAAGTTTCAGCATAATCTTTACTATTTTTTGCAGCCTCTGCATCTAAAAGTTCAAGTAAAAGTTCGCTTGAGAGTTCATTATTACTTCTTTGTGCTATATGTCTAACCAGTGGTGAAACAAGATTACTCAATCTTTTTTTTGATATTGTCAAATCATTAAGAAAGTACCTTATCTTCTCTTTTTTTATTGCTCTAATAGTAATTTCAGCTTCATCATTATCAAAACTCTCAAGGTTTAAATTAACACTTTTTTTTAATACTACTTCAGAAATATCTGCCTGTACATTAGATAAACCAAAAAGAGCCAAAAGTGAGCCCATAAAGACTGACTTACCAGCTCCACTAGGTCCTGTAATGGCAATAAGACCCGGTTCTAACTCTAAATCAAGTGTATCAAAGCCTACAAGATTTTTTGCATAGAAACGTTCTATCATCTACATTGTCCCCAAGATAGTTTGTCACGAAGAACATCAAAATAGTTTCTTTCAATTCTATGAATCAAACGTGCACCAATTGAGGCTTTTTGTATTATAAGAGTATCATTTGGTCCAAACTCATACTTCTCCTGACCATCAATAATAACCAAAGATATCTTCTCTGGTGTCTTAATCTCTATCTCAAAATTAGCCGGCATTACCAATGGACGCTGAGTTAAAGAGTGTGGACATATAGGTGTAAGTATAAAAGCATCTGTTAAAGGAAATGTAACAGGTCCTCCTGATGCAAGATTATATGCAGTTGATCCGGTAGGTGTGGATATTATCAATCCATCTCCATAATATGTGTTAAACCACTTTTTATCAATATATGCATCAACTTTTACCATCTTTGAGATTGAAGGACGACTAATAACAATGTCATTGAAAGAGTAAAAAACTTTCTCATCAGCTTTCCCTTTCAAAATACCTTTTATCATCATTCTTTCATCTATTCTATATTCACCAGAATATAATTTATCTATAAAACCTTCTATTTCTGATGGATTTATATCTGCTAAAAACCCTAATGTACCAGCATTAATCCCAAGAATTGGTTTATGATACTTATAACTTCTGCGAGCAAGAGAGATAAGCGTCCCGTCTCCTCCTATGCAAACTAATATATCACTAGCTTCACACATAGAGGTGAAATCTTGCCCAAGAACTCCAATCATTCCAGCACTT
Source organism: Hydrogenimonas thermophila (assembly GCF_900115615.1). Taxonomy (NCBI): domain Bacteria; kingdom Pseudomonadati; phylum Campylobacterota; class Epsilonproteobacteria; order Campylobacterales; family Hydrogenimonadaceae; genus Hydrogenimonas; species Hydrogenimonas thermophila. Next base: position 30,786 of record NZ_FOXB01000011.1, read on the forward strand.
ATGGAATCAATAAGAACCTCTGCTCCATATCTTTCAAATATTCCCTTAACCTGAAAAAAAAGTGTTTTAAGTTCAGGAGTTGAAGGGCGAAGGACAATACCGACACGCTTAATATCTAACTCAGCTTCCATACTTTAATTTTCCATCTTAAATTTTTAAATTTGATTCTAACAAAAAATAAGTTTGGTTTTGATATAATCGCGCAACTAACTCAACGGAGATTCGATTTGCGAACACACTACTGTACCGATTTAAATGAAAATAATGTTGGTGAAGATGTAACTTTAGCCGGCTGGGTCAATAGCTATCGTGATCATGGCGGTGTTATCTTTATTGACCTACGTGACAAAACAGGACTTATTCAGCTTGTATGTGACCCTGCTGATAATGAGCAGGCACATAAAGTTGCTTCCCAAGTAAGAGACGAATTTGTTCTCATTGCAAAAGGGAAAGTCAGAAAACGAGGCGAAGGTCTTGAAAACCCTCGTCTAAAAACAGGTAAAATCGAAATTGTTATCGATGAATTGACCATCGAAAACCGAAGTGAACCGATGCCATTTACTTTAGGTGATGAAAATGTTGGAGAAGATATCCGACTAAAGTATAGGTATCTTGACTTACGTCAAAAAGAGATGTTTGAAACATTCCAGCTGCGATCAAAAGCTGCAATAGCTGCACGTAATTTGCTGGACTCTCTTGGATTCCTTGAAGTAGAGACACCAATTCTTACAAAATCTACACCTGAAGGTGCACGTGACTACTTGGTTCCAAGCCGTGTTCATAATGGTGAATTTTATGCTCTACCTCAATCTCCACAACTTTTTAAGCAGCTATTAATGGTCAGTGGCTTTGATCGCTACTTCCAGATTGCAAAATGTTTCCGTGATGAAGACTTAAGAGCAGATCGTCAGCCTGAATTTACACAGATTGACGTAGAGATGAGCTTCTGTACACAAGAAGATGTAATGAAAGTAGCTGAAGATCTTCTAAAAGCAATGTTTGGTGCTTGCGGTTACGAGATAAAAACACCATTTAACCGAATAACATATCGTGACTCTATGGAAAAATATGGTAACGATCGACCTGACCTTAGATTTGGACTTGAGCTTGTAGATGTAATTGATCTTTTTGAAAACTGCGATAGTCCAATTTTTGCTGAAATAGCTCAATACAAAAAACTTAACCGTATTAAAGCACTTAAAGTCCCAGGTGGAGACAAAGCATTTTCTAGAAAAATAATTAAAGAGCTTGAAAGCTTTGTAAGCAAGTTTGGTGCTAAAGGATTGGCATATATTCAAGTTAAAGAAGATGGTCTTAAAGGGCCTATCTTAAAATTCTTGAGTGAAGAAGCAATTGAGACAATGAAATCACGGCTTGAGATGGAAGTTGGTGATATTGTCTTCTTTGGAGCAGGTAACAAAAAAACTGTTTTAGATTATATGGGACGTTTGCGTACAGAAGTTGCCAAGCGAATGAATTTGATTGATGAAAATCGCTTGGAGTTTGTCTGGGTTGTAGACTTCCCAATGTTTGAAGTTGAAGATGGAGAGGTAAAAGCTCTACACCATCCATTTACAATGCCTAAAAATATAGATGAAGATGATGTTGAAGAGATTGACTCAATTGCTTACGATGTTGTTCTTAACGGTATCGAGCTTGGGGGAGGAAGTATTCGTATTCACAAGCTTGATATTCAACGTAAAGTATTTGAAATGTTAGGCATTGATGAAGAAGAGGCAAATGAGAAGTTTGGCTTCTTGCTTGATGCTCTTAAGTTTGGTGCGCCTCCACATGGCGGATTTGCTCTTGGATTTGATCGTCTAATGATGCTTCTAACCAAAAAAGAGAGCATTCGTGATGTCATTGCCTTCCCTAAAACACAAAGTGCAACCTGTTTATTAACACAAGCACCTAGCCAAGTAGATGAAGCTCAACTTAAAGAATTGGGAATCAGAATCAGGAAGCAGCCAAAGACAGATGCGGCTCAGTGATGCTAAACCCGGAGATATAGTCAAGATCAAAGGATTCGAGGGAGGATGTGATGACTTTAAATGTCGTCTAGACTCTCTTGGAATTCGAGTAGGAGATATAGTAGAAATTAAATCCAAAGCCTTTTTAGGTCCTATAGAGATTAAAAATGAAGATATAGACCTCGCTTTATGTCGGGGTCAGGCAGAGAAGATTATAATAAAGCCAATTAAACTTAGGAGACCATAATGAAAAAACTGTTTCTAATCATCGGTGCCCCAGGCAGTGGTAAAACAACAGATGCAGAAATTATTGCTGCAAACAATACTGACACTGTAGCACACTTTTCAACAGGAGAACTGCTTCGCGCTGAAGTTGCAAGCGGTTCAACTTTGGGACAGACTATAGATAGATTTATCAGCCAAGGAAATCTTGTTCCACTAGAAATTGTAATAGATACAATTGTAAGTGCTATTAAAAAGAGTGACAAACCTGTTATTTTAATCGATGGTTTTCCTCGCAGTGTTGAGCAGATGGAAGCACTTGATAAAATATTAAAAGATGAACCTTATGTTGAGCTAAAAGCAGTAATCGAAGTAGATGTAAGCGAAGAAGTAGCAAAAGAGCGTGTTTTAGGTCGAGCTAGAGGTGCAGATGATAATGAAGAGGTATTTAAGAACCGTATGAAAGTTTATACTGAGCCTATTGATGCAATCAGAAATTTCTATAAAGATAAAAACCTTCTTCATGTAATCAATGGTGAAAGAACAATCGAAGAGATTGTTGATGAAATGGAAAGCTTTATTAAAAGTAAAATCTAATGAATTTTTACCAGGTCATAATTGGATCTGAAATACTAAACCGTCGCAGAAAAGATAAACACTTCGAATTTCTCTCTACAGAGCTTACAGCTCTTGGAGAGAAGCTGTCAGCCTCCTTTATTATAGAAGATAACAGACAACTCATAGAAAATGTTTTTACTATTATTAAGAGTGATCCAAAAAGCATAATGTTTAGTTTTGGAGGGATTGGTTCTACCCCAGATGATTTAACAAGAGAGATAGCTGCAAAAGTCTTTACAGGTAAACCGCTTACAACACATCAGGAAGCAAAAAAGCGTATTTTAGAGCAATTTGGAGATGATGCCTACCCTCATCGTATCCATATGGCTGAACTCCCTGAAAATGCAGATTTGCTAGATAATCCTGTAAACAATGTACCAGGATTTAGTCTTGAAAATCGATTTTTCTTCGTTCCTGGATTTCCACAAATGGCACATCCTATGATAAAACAGGCTCTATCTAAAATTTTACACGAAACTAAACCAGTTTGCAGAAAAACCTTCACAGCATTGGTAAGTGAAAATGATTTAATCGAAATGATGCAAAAAGTTCCTAAAGAGATTGAACTATCATCACTGCCAGCTTTTTGTGGTGACAAACGAATAGCTGTTATTAGCCTTTGCAACAAAGATAGTGCCTTGGTAGAAGTATGGTATGAAAAATTCATAGAGTTTATGAAGAAACAAAAGATTGTCTGGGTAGATGGAGACAGGCATAATGACCCTGACATATGCAAACCTAAGAATTGATTTGCCATTTGTCTCTTCAAAAAAAGGGCGACGAGCTATAATCAACTCTATAAAAGAGCGTTTAAGCAAATTAAACTGCTCACTGCTTGATATTTCAGGAGAATACCCTAAAGAGGCAGAAATTGCTATCTCATTTTTATCTCCAAATGAGCAGAGTGCAATCTCTAAAATTGAAAAAATAGAAACTCTGCTTGAAACAAAATTTCCAGAAATTGAAGCAGTGCTGACTTACGATTTTATATAGGTCACCCCTTAAGTTCATCTTTTAAAAACCTTGCTACTGCATCTTCATCATTGGTCCAAGGTAGTACTATATCTGCTACAGCTTTTAGTTCATCTATAGCATTGGCAACAGCAATCTTTCGTCCGGCAGCATTAAAAAGACCCAAATCATTGTGACTGTCACCAAATACAGTAGTATGCTCTCTATTAACACCTTCAATCTCTTCAAGTTTTTTTAGTGCATGAGCTTTGTCACCTTTTGCATGCATTACAGTCATAAACCAGCAATCCATATAAGGATCTTTAGACCTTTTAATCTCTATCTCATCTTTAAACTTCTCTTTTAAAGCTAACTCTATTTGGGCAGTTACCTCCTCGCTCTCCATATAAACAATTTTGAGGTTTTTTTCCATAGCTTTTAAAGGATCTGCATCAAGAAGTCTACGGTCATTATGATATGTTCTTAACAACTCCTCTTGATACCTGTTTCTTTGTTTAGGATAGATAAATCTCTCTACTCCATTACTATCAAGCCCGACAAGTAAAGGAAAAATATCTGCTTGCTGTTTGCCTATTTCTATGATTTCATCACCAATATCACGATCTAGTGCACTAACATAAATGATATCACCATCAGCAGATGTAATCATTACACCATCTAAAACTATTAATGGCTCTTTTAAATGCAACCCTTTAAGAAGCTTACAAACTCCAGTATAACTTCTTGCAGTTGCTACAGAAAGTTTTACTCCATTTGAAACTGCAACATTGAATACATTACGACTAAAATCACTAACACTTAAGTCTGTTCGTAGAAAAGTTTTATCAAGATCAGTTAGATAGAAATTTTGCATTCATAACTCACATTTTAAATTTTTCAAAATTGTATCATATAGTTTTGGTAAAATAACACCATCTATTTTCCAAGGAGAAAGCAAATATGGATATTTCAAAAATCGGCAGTGGTGAATGCCCTGACAAAGTTAATGCATTAATAGAAATCCCTTACGGATCAAACGTTAAATATGAACTTGATAAAGATAGCGGTGCTGTTGTAGTTGATAGAGTTCTTTACTCTGCAATGTTCTACCCTGCAAACTATGGTTTTGTTCCAAATACACTAGCTGATGATGGCGATCCAATTGACATTTTAGTTCTTAATGACTATCCTGTTCAAGCTGGTTCAGTTATTAAGTGTCGTTTGATTGGTGTACTTATTATGGAAGATGAAGCGGGTATGGATGAAAAACTTCTTGCTGTTCCTGTAAGCAAAATAGACCCATCTTATGATGGAATTGACAGCTATGAAGATCTTCCAAAAGCAACACTAAACAAAATTAAAAACTTCTTTGAGACATACAAAATGCTTGAGCCAAACAAATGGGTTAAAGTAAAAGAGTTCCAAGGAAAAGAGGAAGCAGCAAAACTGCTTGAAGTATCTATCAAAAACTACAAGTAATCTACACTAATACAATATGCTTTTTGCATATTGTATTATAAAACTATCTATTGTGTCTAATATAACTCTCAATACCATTAGCTATGCCTTCTGCTAAAAGCTTCTGATAGTAAGGATTAAAAAGACGTTTTGATTCAGTAGGGTGTGTAATATAACCAATTTCTATTAACACTGCTGGCATCTGAGCACCTACAAGAACCCAAAAAGGACCTTCTCTAACACCATTGTCAACTACACCTCTATATTTGCTTCTTAAAGAGCTTAAAATCTGCTTTTGAAGGTCAATTGCCAATTTATTTGATTCGATTATCTTCTCTCTATTCAGTACACTCAAATATGTCTCTTTTGTATAACGGTCAAGGTCACTTACATCTGCACTGTTTTCAAGTGCAGCAACACGCTTGGCACGATCACTTCTAGCAGGAGATAGAAAAAATGTTTCAATACCTTTACTTCTGTATCTGTTTTTTCTTCCAGCTACAGCATTAGCATGAATAGATATAAAAAAGTCTGCATCTTTAAGATTTGCAAATCTTGTTCTTTTTTTCAAAGGAACAAATTTATCTCTGCTTCGTGTCAAATATACTTTAAAACCTCTTTTTTTCAGTATATTTCTTACTTTTTTAGCTACAGAGAGTACTACTTTTTTCTCTTCTAACTTCTTATATCCAACTGCTCCAGAATCTTTACCACCGTGACCTGGGTCTATAACAACTATATATTTGCTTAAATTCAAACTATTTTTTTTAGTACTGTTTTTAGTTTTTGACACTACATTTTTTTGTACAGAATCTTTTTTTTGATGCCTTTTAACAGTACCCTTTGGTAATGTAATAAAAAGTCTTCGTCCTTTTATTTTCCATTTTGGCTTATAGCTTCGCGATACTTCAATGACAACTCTGACTGTTTTAGGATCAAATTGTGCAATTCTTATCTCTTTAAATGTTGGACCTTTAATTCGTTTAATTGAAAAGTATGTTTTTGCAGGAGATATATCAAATACATACAAGTAGTGCCCTCTTCTTTTAAGCACCATTTTGTGTATACTCTTTTTTGAAAAAGTAGTATTAAATGTAAGAATCAGATTACTGTTTTCAACAGCAGTTTTCTTTAGTGAAATAGTTCTGTTTTTTGAAACTGTTTTGCTACTTTTATTTAAAGATTGTTTTGAAATTGATTTAGATTCAGAAGGTGCTGCAGTAAAACTATTTTGATTTTCAAACTCTTTTATATCTTCTGAAGTATCTAAAGCTTTAATTGCATTTTTATAGCGTGTTGCATCAATATCTAATGCTTTTGATGCTTTTATAAGCCCCTTTAAAGCTTGTAGTTGCAGTTTTTTATCGCCTTCCAATAAACCTTTCATATAAAGGGACTGAAAGTCGTGATACCCTTTCCAGATAACCGATTTTGCATTTGATGCAATAGCTCTGTTTGCTCTGTTAATCTGTTCAGAGTAGTCACCTGCTTTCAAATATAGAGACAATATAAATAGTAAGAAAGTGGCAATCTTACGTATAACTACTCTCCATTAACCAATTTTTGCATCAACTCTTTTACACTTATAAGTTTATCTATTTTATAACCGTTTGAGCCTGTAAAGAAGAGACCTAACTCTTTATTACCCATATATGCATCACTTAAACGATCAGCAATACAATACCCTACTTCTTTTGCTTCCACACCCCGCTTACAAGGGGCAACACAGTTACTGATACACTTAATAGCAGGACCTTCTCGTTTCTCTACCAGGTTAATGAGATTTGTTTTAACACCTCTTGCAGGGTATCCTACAGGTGATTTCAAAAGAAGAATATCCTCTTTTTTTGCATTTATGAGAATCTCTTTAAAGTTTTGATGCGCATCACACTCATATGTCCCAATAAATCTGGTACCTATCTGAACACCTGCTGCACCTAACTCTATACACTTTTCTATATCTTTCTTATCCCAAATTCCGCCTGCTGCAAAGACAGGAATGCCACCCCAGTTGTTTGCTTCTTCAACAACAGAAGGGATCAGATTTTCAAGCTGATACTCCTCCATAAAACACTGTTCATACGTAAAACCTTGGTGACCGCCACTTAGAGGACCTTCTAGAACAACTGCATCTGGAATACGCCCATACCGCTTCTCCCAGCGTCTGCATATCAGACGCAAAGCTTTAGCAGAAGAGACAATAGGAATAAGCGCAACATCAGGAAAATTTGCCGTAAATTCAGGCATATTGGTTGGTAAGCCAGCTCCTGTAATGATCATATCTGCACCAGCTTCACAAGAGTCCTCTACAACTCTGCCATAATCATTTATGGCATAAAGGACATTACACCCCAAAGGCTGATCGCCACAAATTTTACGAGCATTTTCAAATATTTTAAAAAGTGCTTTTTTAGAGTAGAAGTTATCTACTTCCAAAGGACGGTCGGCTACCAGTTTTTCAGCATACTCTTTATTTTGATAGTATCCTGTTCCAACACTGCTTATGACACCAAGTCCTCCTTCAAGACTCACATGTCCAGCCAATTGATCCCAACTTATTCCGACCCCCATTCCACCCTGGATGATCGGATACTTAAGTGTATGTTTTCCGATTTTTACAGGTTTAAGCTCCACTACTTCACCTTCACTTTTGCAAATTTTTTCTTTCCTACTTGAAGTATATAATCTCCAGCTTCTAATTGCAAGTCTTTATCTTCAACTTTTACCTGATCAATCCGTACAGCGCCAGCTTGAAGATCACGTCTTGCTTGAGATGTAGATGGCTCAAGCTTTGTTTCAACAAGAGCTTTAGCAATCCAAATTGGACCTTCTAGCTGAAACTCTGGTATATCTGTAGGTAAGTCTTTTTGTTTAAATACTTTATTGAACTCTTCACAAGCTGATAATGATGCATCTTTATTGTGGAATCTTTCAACAATCTCCATACCAAGCATCTCTTTTGCACGTTTTGGATGAAGTTTTCCACTTTCAACATCTTTTTTCATCTGTTCAATCTCTGTTAAAGATCGACTGCTTAAAAGTTCGTAGTATCTCCACATAAGATCGTCACTAATACTCATAACTTTAGCAAACATAGTATTAGGCTCTTCTGTAACCCCTATGAAGTTACCAAGAGATTTACTCATCTTCTGTACACCATCAAGACCTTCTAAGATAGGCATCATTAAAACAGCCTGCTCTTTACCAACATTGTAAGCTCTTTGAAGGTGGCGACCCATTAGCAAGTTAAACTTCTGATCTGTACCTCCGATTTCAATATCGCTCTTAAGAACTACACTGTCATACCCTTGAAACAGTGGATAGAAAAACTCATATAAAGATATATCCTGACCATTTTTAAAACGTTTTTCAAAGTCATCGCGTTCTAACATTCTTGCAACAGTACGCTTAGATGCAAGTTCTATCATCTCATAGCTAGAGAGTTTTCCAAGCCAATCACTGTTAAAAACAACTATAGTCTTTTCAGGATCTAAAATTTTAAATACCTGCTCTTCATAACTTTTAGCGTTCTCTTTTACCTCTTCTTTTGTAAGCTTTTTACGTGTTTGACTTTTACCTGTAGGATCTCCAATCATACCGGTAAAATCACCTATAAGAAACTGCACTATTGCACCATATTTTTGGAAAGTGGCAAGTTTTTGAAGTAATACCGTATGACCTAAATGAAGATCCGGGGCAGTCGGATCAAATCCTGCTTTAACATAATATGGTTCACCAGTTTCAAAATATCGTTTGATAAGTGTTTCAATCTGCTCATCGGTGATAATCTCGGCTGAACCACGTTTTATCTCATTCAAAGCTTCTACTATCTTTAAATCTTTCATATCCAAATCCTTTTGCATTCCTATCCCTTCTTAGATTTGTTTATATGCATCGGTAAGACTAACCAATTCAATCAACTTGAATTTTTTCTCCAATAACTCTTTTAAACGATTTTGATCATGACTTTTTGTCTCAAAAATGACTTCACATACATTGCTGACAGATGATCCGTCACCAAGTTTTATTGAAATTATATTTAAATCAATCTTTGCTAAGTAAGAGAGAAATTTTGCCAATGCACCTTTTTCATCTTTAAGTGTTACTAACAGTCGATAGCCTTGCATTTTACTATCACTCCACTCAATATATAGCATAGGGGTATTATCTTTAATCAACCCATATGCTTTCTCACAAAATTTATGATGGACAACTGCTTTACTGCCAATTTTGAATGCAACAATAGGATCATTTCTTTTAGGATGACAACAGTAATCAAACTCTATACTGCCAATATAATCTGCAGAATATACTATAAAGTTTTCAAAATCATACTGTTTTAGCCGTCTATGCTGTCTTTGTAAAAATGCAGGAAATATAGAACGAACTTTTTTTGAATCAATAAAACGATGAATTATCTCTTTATAGAAACTAAGCTCTCTTGCTACACGATATATTTGAGACTCAATTCCCTCTTCTTTTATCCACTCTTCTATCTCTTTTACAGAAACAGAAAATGTTGCACTTAAAATATTGATTGAACTCATACGATCAATCTCTTTGCGACGCTGATTGCATCTCATCCTCATATGACTCTTTGCACGTGATGTTTTAACTGCATCAATCCAGGTACAGTGGTATATTGGATGATCAGCTGTAATTATTCTTACTAAATCCCCATTTTTTAGTTCAGTAAGCAGTGAAGCTTGCTTTTTATTTACCAAAGCACCGCTTGCACGCTCACCAACCTGCGTATGTACTGCATATGCAAAATCTAATACTGTTGCACCACGTGGCAAGCTTATTTGATCTCCTGCAGGAGTAAAAACACTTATATCTTCGCTATATAAATCATTCTTGACAAGTTCATAAAACTCTTCTATAGACTCATTTTGAAACTGCAGATTCTTAAGCCACTCTATATTTATGTTTGAACTGCCTAACTTATATTTCCAGTGAGCAGCAATGCCATATTCAGCTGTTTTATGCATTTTAAATGTTCTAATTTGAGCCTCTATAATTGATGTATCATCAAAGACTGTCGTATGAAGTGTCTGGTAACCATTCTCTTTTGGCAATGCTACATAATCTTTAAATCTTGCTATAAGAGGTTTAAAATTTAGATGCAATGTTCCAAGTGCTCTGTAGCAATCTAGAGGTTCTTTAACTAAAACTCTAATAGCCAATAGATCAAGTATTTCATCTATTGATATACCTTTTCTCTGCATCTTCAAATATATTGAGTAGTGATGCTTAAGACGACCAAAAATTTCAAAACTTCCAGCCTTAAATCCATCATGAACCATTAATGTTTTAACTTTTGAAATGAAAGTATTTAACTTAATTTGAAAGTCTTGCTTGTGTGATGTTAAAAAATTCTCTATCTTTGCATATTCATCAGGGAAAAGGTAGTAAAAACTTAAATCTTCCAATATATTTTTAATAGCTGCAATACCTAATCTATGAGCTATAGGAGCATAAACCACAAGTGTCTCTTCAGCAATTCTTTGCTGTTTTGCTTTTGGTAGAGCATCTAGTGTCATCATATTGTGTAGACGATCACATAGCTTTATAACCAAAACCCGTACATCTTCTATTGAGCATATCAACATTTTACGAAAAGTCAATGCTGATGTCAGAAGCTTTTCATCTGAGGTTGATGGAAGAAGTTCACTATCTCTAATCTCAATGATTTTTGTCAATCCTTCAACAAGATTAGATACATCTGAACCAAACTTACTTTTAATATCTTTAATTGTATATGAAGTATCTTCAACAACATCATGAAGAAGTGCTGCTATAGCCATTGTTTCATCTGCACTTATAGCAGCAGTAATAGCAGCAACTAAAATCGGGTGAATTATATATGGCTCACCACTTTTTCTAAATTGACCTGTATGAGCCTCTTTTGCAAACTCTAAAGCCTCTTTTATCTGCTCACTCTTCTTTATTGTTTCAAAAAGTAGACTCTCAGCTTCATCAATACTCTTAACATTACGGATTTTCTCTATTAGAGGTTCTAAAATTTGTTGCACAGAGCAGCCTTAATTATCAATCCCCTCTATTTTAATCAATCCTTGAGCTATTTCAACAATAGCAATATCTGCATATTTATGCTTTTTAGGATCCATTTCAACTTTTGGCTCAGCACCATCAGCAAGTTCATTAGCACGTTTTGAAACTGCTGATGAAAGAAGGTATCTGTTAAAGTTTGCTTTTTCAAGTGCAAGTGCAGCTACTTTTTCAAGTCTCATTTTATCTCCTGTTATTTTTTATTTTTAAAATTATTTCACTATAGAACAGCGATTATAGTCACCTTGTATAATAGAAAGAAGGTTTCCTTTTTTAAACATATCGCATACTACGATTGGTAAATTGTTCTCTTTTGCCAATGCAATTGATGTATCATCCATTACCTTAATATTATCTGCCAACGCTTCATCATAACTAAGTTGAGAAAGTTTTCTTGCATCATTATACTTATTTGGATCTTTATCATAAACACCATCTACCTTTGTTGCTTTGATAATCATATCTGCACCAATTTCTATGGCTCTTAATGTAGCGGCCGTATCTGTAGTAAAAAATGGGTTTCCGGTTCCAGCAGCAAATATAACAATGCGACCTTTTTCAAGGTGTCTTACTGCTTTACGTACAATAAATGTTTCACATATCTGCTCCATTTTTATTGCACTCTGAACTCTTACTTTCATTCCCAAATACTCTAGTGCTTCTTGCATAGCAACTGCATTAATTACTGTTGCAAGCATTCCCATATAGTCGCCGCTTGTTCTTTTAATTATGCCATCTTTAGCAGCAGTTACTCCACGTATAATGTTTCCGCCACCAATAACAACACCAACTTCGACTCCATTATCGACAAGCTGTTTAATCTCTTCGGCGATAAATTTTAATATAGATGTATCAACACCATACCCACTTTCACCAGCTAAAGCTTCGCCGGAAAACTTAACCAATACCCGCTGTTTCGACATGGCCACTCCTTTTTCGCCTTAGAAATTGAGTGGATTTTATCTAAAAATTGCTTTAATTAAGTTTTCTACAGCTTAATAACTTAAGATTTGAATTTTTCAACATCAACTAATACATTTTTCATGCTTTCATTTAAGAGCATAACATCCTGTTTTAGCTTATTCAATTTAGAGACATTTTCCATACTCAATTTACCAACATTTTCAATATCTTCTGTTGCTTTTTCATTTACTATTGAAGCATTTTCAACTTTCTTAGAAGCATCATTTGTTATGGCTGTTGTAGTCTTCATAATTGAGACAGTATTGGCAATTTTACTATTGATTTCTGCAACTTTTTCTGCAATATGTTCAATATCTTGAGCATTATTTATAACATCAGATGATACATCATTAACTGACTGAACAACTACATTTATTGTTGAATTTATTTCATTAAGTGACTTTTGCGTTCTTTCTGCTAGCTTTCTTACCTCATCAGCAACAACAGCAAAACCTCTACCATGCTCTCCAGCTCTTGCAGCTTCTATTGCTGCATTAAGTGCCAGTAGATTTGTTTGATCAGCAATCTCTTGAATAACTTCTACAATATTTTTAATCTCTTGAGCATTATCCCTTACACTCTCCATTTTATGAGCAAGTTCTGTACCTATTTCACTACTGTTTTGTACTTGAACAACTATATTTGAAGTACTACTTTGAACATCTATTATGTTATTATGAGCCTCTTCTATATTGGCTAATGTTTGATTTGATAACTCACTTGAATCACTTAAGAGTTTGCTAGCATCTTTTAACCCTTTTATTGAAGAGTTGAGAGTATATGATTGGTTTTGAATATCTTTATTAATTTCATCTGTTGTATTAGCTATACTGCTAATTATTCTATTAGTACCAAAAACAGCCTCTTTTGTATTTCTTACAACATCTCGAATTGAGAAAATAAAGTTATTTACAGCTTTTACAATTCCCCTAATCTCATCACTACCCTTTTCTTCCAGTTCTATAGTTAAGTCATTTTCATGTGTCTGTAATGTATTGGATAACTCTTTAGCAGGTTCAATTATCTCTTTTTCAAACATTAATGTAATTGAAATATAAAGTATCGCAACAAATAGTAAAGCTGCTATTATATTTGCTATTAAAAGAGTATTATCAATTTGAGCTATCTCATATTCACTAAATTTTAAAGGTACTGCAACAGATACAATACCTCTTAAATCACCCTCTTTAAAATTAAATGCAACATTTCCATAATCTTTTACCAGCTTTTTATAAAGATGTTCAGGAACATCTTTATAAGGAACACCATGACATTTTAAACAAACCTTTTTTATATATAAAGGTTTAGCATATCTTATTGCTCTTTCACCTTTATACTCACCTATTTCCCAAAACTCATCCATTTTATTTTTTTCAAGCTTCTTTAAAATTTCAACTTCATATTTATCAGGTTTATTTGCAGGATTTCTATACTTTAAAGATGTCTGTTTTATATAAAAACCAGCTGTTTTAGTGAGTTTTTGAGCAACTTTACCACCAGAATAAGCAGGCGTTGCAGCCCAATGAGAGATACTATCTTTTGTAAACTTTACATATGGTGCAATTGAAGCCATATATCCTCTCATTGCAATCAATTGCTGAGCAGATTTTCTAGCTTTATCAACATTACTTTCTATTACAAGATCATAAACTTTACTATGTGTTACATATCCTAAAGATAGCATAATTGCTATTTGGACAATAACAACAATCAATAATATTTTAAATTTAGAACTTATATGCATCTCTTTCCTCCATTTTAATCATAAATCTATTTTATTACGATCAATATAAATTTTGAATTAAAGATTAAAATGAAGTTTTTAACTATTTTGTTAATTACTTATTTTAGATTTATTAATTCAAGAGGGTTTATATGACGATTTTTTTGTGTTACTTCAAACATTAACTCTTTTTTTATCCGACCTATTACATATCCTTTTTTAATCTTTTTTCCCTCTTTAATTGTTGGAGCTATTTTATCTATCTTTGCATATATTGTATGAAGATTATTTTTATGCTCTACAATAACTACTTTTCCTAATACAGGGGTGTCTTTTGCAAAAACAACACGACCATTTAATACATTTTTGACTTTTGCATTCTTTTTATATGGTTTTAATGTTATAGACTCATTAAAGATTTTTATTTTATAAACAGGGTCGGTATAAACACCAAACTTTTTAACTACCTTTGCTTTTCCAACAGGTGATATTGTCTTAGGTCCTCTATACCTTCCAATAGCATGTTTTTGAAAAGATGATCCTATTTTTCGAACTTTTAATTTATTTCCTCTATCTATCTTTTTTCTATTTTTACTAGCTAAACTCTGCTTTTTTCTTCTCTCTATCTCTTCACGCTTAATAATGTTAAGTCTAGCAAGTGTATTTCTTAAATCACGTTCCTCTTTTTGAAGTCGCTCTAAACGTTGTTGATACTTCTTTTTCTCAGTTTCTAGTAATGAGAGAAGCTCTGTCTTTCGTTTTTTTTCCTTTGCAGCATAATCTTTTTTTGACTTCAACCTGTCTATCATTGATATTAGCTTTTGAGCTTCGCTGTCAAGTTGCTCTTTTTTATTAATAGTTTGAAGTAAACTCTTCTCCATATTTCCAATCTGCTCTGTACTTTTATGTATCAATACTTCAAGTACTTCATTTTCAATTACATCATCAGGACTTTGAAGTCCTTTGTCTTTTTTTATATACTCCAATATATAAGAGTTTGCAATCATCTTAGCAAATTGGTTCTCTTGAGCCCTCTTTTTCTCTTCCAATATTTTCAACTCTTTTTGTATCTTTTTTAGACGCTCTTCTGAGGATGAAAGAATTTTTGAACTTCGTTCAATCTCACTATCTAAATCTTTTAAAATCCTGTCAAGTTTTTTTAACTCTGACTCATTTTTCTTTATCTCTTTTGCAATACCAGCAAGTTTTTTATCCATATATGCATAACTGTTTTTTGTTTCTCGTAACTTCTTTTTTGAAGATGCAATCTTTACATCAATTGAACTGGCATATATTAAAGATATAGAAAGAAACAATAAAAACAATATACGCACTACTGTTCCTTGAATCTTACTATAACCCATAAAGTACTAGTTAGTGCTACACCATATGAGATAGAAGCAAGTAAATATGTATCTTCTTGCCAAAACGATGGAATATCAGTCATTCCAAGTTCTGAAATAAATGAAAGTACTTGAGGCTGATTTAAAATGTAATAAATAACTCCTAACGTCAACAATAAAGCCAAAGTGGCATCAACTATTGCTAATTTAATTAGTATTGTGCTTCTAAGCCAGACAGGAGCACCAAAAAGTGCCATTATTTGCATACGCTCATAATGCTCTAATTGCCAAATTGTCATCTGTTTTATCATTAATAGAAATGAAATAACTGAAATTATAATTATAAAAATAGATATATTTGTTTTAAAAAAGCTCAATATTTCATACATCTTATCATGCATGTTTTCAAAAGCGTGTACACTCTTAACACCTTTTAAGCGCATTAAATTCTTTTTTAATATCTCAATTCTTTGTGCATCAGTATAGTGTCTTAGTTTTACTGTATAAAAGGATGGTACAATATCTTTTATCTTATGAATATTTTTTGAACTTATCTGTTGTCGGATTTTATCTAAAACTTTCTCAATGCTAATTAACTCTGCACTTTTAATCAAAGTATCACTTTGCTGTATGTCTGAAGTGGTAATATTATTATCAGAAACTATTATCAATGAGTATTCGCTATTTAAACGATCCTCATAAAAGTTTAAAATTCTATCGATAAACATTAAATACTCTATACTAAAAAGTATGGCAAAAAGCGGTAGTATCAACCCCAAATGGTTTCTAATGGATCTCATATATAGCTCCATTTTCTATCATTAAATGACGATAAGGAATATTTAAAACTTCTGGTATGCGATGTGTAACAACTACTACAGTTGTTTTAAGATCTTGATTGGCACGCTCAAGCAACTCCCATACAACCTGACTTGAATATTCATCAAGATTTCCGGTAGGTTCATCAGCTAAAATCAAAAAAGGGTTATGAGCCAAAGCTCTTGCCATTGCAACACGCTGCTGTTCACCACCGCTAAGCTCCATTGGATAGCGATCGGACTTATGTGAAAGTTTTACGTGAGCAAGAAGTTTTTTAGCTTGAGTTCTACTAACATCTTTAGAAAAACCGGCAATCATCAATGGTAAAGTTACATTCTTTTCAACATTCCACTCTTTAATAAGTTTATAGTCTTGAAAAACTACTCCTAGGTGGCGACGAAGCTTATATAATTTAGAAGACCTTACTCTTCCCATATCAACTCCGCCAACAATCAAACTTCCACCAAAAGGAGGAATAACACCATAAAATGATTTCAACAGTGTAGACTTGCCACTTCCACTTGCACCTGTAATAAAGACGAATTCACTAGATTTTACTGTAAAAGTAGCATTTTTTATTACAGGTTCATGCTGTGGATAAGCAAGTTTTAAACCATTTGCTTCAATTACATTTTGCATGCTTGCATCCATTTTAAAATAATTTGATGCGCTTTATGATTAGTTTCAGTTCTTACAGGATTATGAGGATAATATTTCATCTTTCCATTTTCAATAAGGATAAACTTATGCTCGGGTCTGTCAAAACTTCCCAAAGATAGACGTATTAAACCATCATTTTCATTTATTGCATAAAAACGCTCTATATGTGCAAAGCATCCATTTTCTATCCAGGCACTTTTAGGTTTTTGCTTAAATAGTGAAGAGATTCCAATGTTTTGCGGAAAGTCAAAACATACATCTATACTCTTTGGTTCAGACTCTTCCAATGATTCAACCCGTATCTCATAGATATCTTTTTCATATCGCAACCATCTCTCTTCATATTTACTTTTTACAGCTGCTTCACTATTTTTTTCCAGAGTCAACTTAACATGCTTTGGTCTGGTAAAAACCTCCATAGAGTAATGAAAGTAGTTATCACTGTCTGTACGAAGTTCAAGTCTTCCACCAGGCTTTAAAACACGCATTGCTTCATTCATAAAAGTATCAGATATTACACGTCGATGTGGCTTTTTATCCCAAGGAACTGGGAAGTGGACAAAGATCCTCTCAATCCTGTTACTTGGAAGAAGTTCCATAAAAAGCCTTGCATCATAATCGATAACCCATACATTATCGAGTCCTTCAAGATCTATTCTTCTCATTACCTGCTCAAGTGAAGGACGATGAATTTCAAGACCTATAAGATGAACATTTTGATTCTCTTTTGCTTGATACAGCAGATGTCGTCCGCTTCCAAAGCCTATCTCTATCCAAACCTCTTTATCAGGCAAATCATCAGCATTAAATGTAGCTATCTCTTTCAATGAAGGTAAAGGCTTTTTAAGAGGTACATTATCAACATTTGCAATATTTGAGTAACTTGGTTTTTGACCGGTAATATTCAAATACTCTTGTAATGCTCTTTTAATCAGTGTATTTGGAGATGGCCGCGAAATCTTTTCTGCTTTTAAAAGCAACTCTTTGTTTTTTGGTTTAACTTGCAGTAAAAATGGAATATTATCTACTGCAACTCCCAACAGACCATCATTAAGATGTTCCATATTCCTTGCATACCAAAGAAAAGAGACCTCTCCACTTTGTAGAGGCAACTTTTCGTGAAAATTAAATGATTCTACTCTAATGTGTGGCATGGGTTAATGAATATCTTCAATAAATAGTTCTACAGGCTCAGAAGGCTCTGAACGAATTCCATACTTATCTACTGCCATTACACGATAAGTATACCTAGTACCAGGTTGCATCATAGTATCCATAAAGTCTGTCTTTGATATATTGATAAACTCTCGTTTTCTCTTTATTAAACCTTCCCAGTGATTACGGACTACAACATAACTCTTTGTTCTCTTATCATTAGAGTTCCATCTTAAAATAGCATGATTGTCAACTACTCTTGCATCTGTGATAGTTGGAGTAGCAGGTTTTGAAAGAGTGCTTCCCATTACAGGAACTTCAGATATTGGACTTTCAAGTCCATCTTTATCAACTGCTGTAACTTTATAGTAGTAAATTTTTCCATCTTCATCTACTATATCATCATAAGTTATTTTATCTGTTTTTGCACGATAGCTGTAAAATGCACTTGAAAAAGGACTTCTGTATACTTTGTAATAAACCACATCTTTTGTAGGGCTTGGCTGCCATTCAAGATGAATTTTTTTAGGTTTATCTATTGTTGCGTGCAGTCCCATAGGAGGAAGTGGCAAAGGTTTTGTAATAGCTTTTACTGCTGTACTTGGTCCAGTTATGATCCCATTACATAACTTAACGCGTACGCGGTATATGTATACTTCACCATCTTTTAAATCCTTATCCATATATTCAGCACTCAATCTATTTTCAACTGTAGCAATCTTTGTCCAATTATTAGGCTCTCTAACAACAGCCCTTTCAATAATATATGCACTTACTTGAGAATTTTGATGCGGTCGCCAAATGAGTTTTACCCTCTTTGGCAAATTGGCAATAGCACGAACAAAACTAACTGACTCAGGCACTGGCTTGGTACGAACACGAACCGGTTCAGACTGTTTTGACTCAAACCCCTCTTTATTGTATGTAGACATTTGATATACATACTCTTGACCAGGTTTTAATTTGGTATCAACATAGTGTGAACTATATCTGTCTGCAATGGTAGCTACACGTTTAAGCTTTTGCTCTTTACCAGGTTCTAAACGATAAAGATGATAACCTTCTATTTCTTGAGAAGGTACCATTTTCCACTCAAATCCTACACTTGTAAGATCTGATAATGTTTTAATAGATGTCACAGGTGGCAAGTTTGGAGCAACTTTAGGTGTTTTTGATGTCAGGTTTTTACCGGCACATCCACCCATCGCAACCATTAAAAGCGTTAAGCAAACTGTTTGAATCCAAAATTTCATGAAGTTTCTCCTTATCTATACACATGGAAATTTCTGAAAATATATTTTCTGGAAACGGCGCTACAAAGTAGAGCGTTTCGCCGCTTTTTGGATGGTTCAAATAGAGTATATATGCATGGAGCATAATGCGTCTGATAGTATCGTTTTTGCTCTTAAAACCGTATAAACTATCACCTACAATATGCCTTCCCAACGCAGAAAGATGGACTCTTATTTGATGTGTTCTTCCTGTATAAAGCTTAGCTGCTATAAGTTCAAAATTTCCCTGCTTGCAAACAGCTAATTTCTTAAAAGCTGTTTTAGCATATTTTCCACCACTTACAATCCCCATTTTTAGACGATTTGCAGGGTTTCTTGCTATAGGCTTTTCTACACAAATATCCTCTTTTAAAGGATAGTCAATAATAGCTACATAATAGCGTCCCATACTTTTATTTTGTAACTGCAATGAGAGTTTTTCATGTGACTCATTATTTTTGGCAATGACCATAGCACCACTGGTCTCTTTGTCAAGACGATGAACAATACCATGACGCTCATCTCCGCTGATTGTAGAAAGTGAAACACCTTTAAGTCTTAACCAATCTACAAGTGTTGCCTCTTTTACACTTGGAGCAGGATGAACAACAAGAGGTGATGGTTTATTAATAACCATAATATCATCATCTTCATATAGAACTTCGACATCAAAATCGACTCTTTCACTCTCTCTTTTTTCAACTTTTGGCAATGAATATTCAATGATATCTTCTAATTGAACTTTAAATCCTGCTTTAGTAACAACTTTGCCATTTACACTGACATAACCTTTTTTTATCAACTGTTCTATCTGGTTTCTTGATACATAAAGTGATTTTTGAAGCAATTTGTCTAAACGCTCAGATTTTGTAGCAACAATTGTTTGCATTAAACTATTTCTTTCCATTGATTCGATAAAATATCTCCAATTAACTCTGCAGGTAAACAGATGAAATTTTCTCCTATATTTGACAGGCGCATTTTAACACACTTTGATTTTTTTTTACTGCTACTTATCTTGCCTATAATAACTGTTTCACTGGTTTTGGTTAACGAAATAAGCTTTGCCCTCTTTAGAAAAGAGCTTTTCTACATTGGTCTTGGTTTTTTGGTATTTTTCATATTTTTTCTTATACCCTGGCGTTCTATTCGTTGGCTAATACCATATTTTTACTGGGGCAACATATTTCTTTTAATAAGTGTAGATCTTTTTGGGGTTACAAAACTGGGTGCACAAAGATGGCTTGAGATACCATTTATAGGCTTAACTATACAGCCATCAGAGCTTTTTAAACCTGCATTTATATTAATGCTTGCCTATCTTATACAAGAAAATCCTCCACCAAAAGATGGTTATAGACTAAAAGATTTTCTAAAATTATCATTCATAATTCTGCTTCCATTTTTTCTAATAGCAAAAGAACCAGATCTAGGAACAGCTATGGTTCTACTAATAATAGGGTACGGAATTTTATTTGTAGTTGGCGTTCACTGGAAAATTTGGGCAGGAATTATCATAACTTTAGCTGTTGCTGCACCATTTCTCTATAGTAATCTACACGACTATCAAAAAAAGCGTATTCACGATTTCCTTGCAGAAAAACCAAGTTACCACGTTCAACAATCAATCATTGCCATAGGTTCAGGAGGCTTAACAGGAAAGCCAAAAGATGAAGCAACACAAACTCAACTAAAATTTTTACCCATTGCATCGAGTGATTTTATATTTGCATATTTTGTAGAGAGATTCGGCTTTGTAGGAGCCGCTCTTTTAATACTTTTATATGCTATGCTGATTTTGCATATCTTTAGTTTAGGTTTGCAACCATACACTGACTACTATATAAAAGTGTTTGCATATGGTATAGCTTTTTTGATTTTTGTATATACAAGTGTAAATATTTTAATGACTATTGGACTAGCTCCAGTGGTTGGTGTACCGCTTCCTCTTTTAAGTCACGGAGGAAGTAGTTTTATAAATTTCATGGTTCTTTTTGGAATTTTGGAAAATTTACTTGCTTTTCGATTTAATTTTTTGTATAATTCCAGCTCGAAAGTTAGTTACCTCTAATTTTCAAAGGGCCAATAGCTCAGTTGGTTAGAGCATCCGGCTCATAACCGGATGGTCCCAGGTTCGAGTCCTGGTTGGCCCACCACTTCAAAACTCCATAAAATCGGACTTCATAACCATTTCAATCAAGTGTTTAAGTTTTCTATGTAATACTGATTGCTACCCTATTGCTACCCATCTTTTAGATTTCTACCTTTTTGCTACCCTGTAAAGGTTTTTACAGTCCTGATGAGGTCAAGCAGATAATAAAATGATAGTGTTACAATGTAATAGTAAAGTTTTGATGAGGTCAAGCAGGGATTAAAGAGGGTAGCAAACGGGTAGCATTAATCCCCGATCATTCAATCGGGGTGTAGCAGGTACTATTTACCTGAAAGTATTCTGTCAAGCTCTTCATATACTAAGTGGCTTCTTTCCATTGCTTGTTTCATATTACGCCCAATACCATTTAAGATTAACTGCATCTGATCAAATGAATCATATTCATCCGGTTCTAAATTCTCCTCCATATATTCAGCCATTGCCAATGTACTAGCCGCCGCCGTATATTGCAAGTTTGCATCTAGTAACTCATCTGCTAACTTAAGTAGTCTTTCTCTTTCTACTGTTATTAGGTTTTGATTATTTGCCATCTCTCACCTCTCTTTATTTTGTAATTTGAATTTTTGCATCTTTGAATAGTTTAAACAGATCCATTTCTGTATAACCACCATCATAAATACTAATAGCCAACTCTTTAAAAGCACCACTATCAAAAGTGATGGTTATCTCTTCAGCTGTTTCAGCTCTCAAAGCTGTGTCTAGCAGGTCCTGCAGGGATTGAATCCTTACTGCTTTTTTGGTAGTATTCAAATCTAATCCTTTTTAGTGGATTATTTGCAGTGGGTAGGCTTCCAACTCACGCCCACTGCTTTATTACTCATCTTTGGCTTTATAAGCCTTGATAGCCTCTTTCAGTTCATCCGCTGTTACATCCAGCTTATTAAGCAGCTCTTCACATTCAAAGCTTTTTACAATGCGTTGATATAGCTCTGGTCTGCTTTGCTTCCATCTGCTGAATGTATTTTCTGGCACGTTGATTGCTTCTGCCATCTCTTTAGCTTTCATTCACCTCCTTTTTATGATATGATTACATTTTTAAAAATGTTAATCAACACTATGTAGAGAATTATACCTAATAACTACATATTTATTATTAAATTATAGATTAGTTAAATCTTTTAAGGTTTATATACAATAGGTAGATTTTTCACTCTAACCTTAATCAAGTTATTCACATATTGGCAATTTTATTCACATCCTAAAAAATCCACATACTTTTTAAGCTTACTAAACCTTAAACGCTCTGAAAGAGTTAAAAAACCACTCTAAAAAGTATTGAAAAGTGGACTTTTCAAACAATCAATTTTTTAAACCTTAAACGTCTATCTCTTCCGCTATGTTTGTAATGTCAAAAATATCATCCTTTTTATTGTCGCTTTTAGGTACAACTCCGATTTTCTTTCTGCTCGATACTGTTAAGCCAAGCTCTTTGCTAAGTGATACCACTGTTTTGACTGTTGTAAGCAGGGCGTTATAATTCGGGTTTGCATATGGTACGCCTTTGGAGCTGATAATAGTTACACCCTCTTTTAAAACTACCTGTTCAAGATTTATCATCCTTGCGTACTGGTTGCAAAGTGGTATCAATGCTATATCGTCAAGCTCGGTCAACGTGTCGCCCATTTTTGACTTTATAGCCTCGTATTTCTCCTTAGCTATTTCCGATATAAAGGCATTATCAATAAGTTTCGGTGCTGTTGACTTTTTGACTTTTGCACGTACCCAATTACGCTTCTTTGCTTCTCGGTGCAGATAACCTTTGTCAATCTTATGTTTCTCGGCTACATCTGCTATTGTAAGCTCTCCGGCTAAGTAATCTTTTTCAATAGCTTTCCAATTATAGCGGCTACTCATAAGTACCCCTTATTTTTGGTTTTTGTAAAAATTTGTCTGTGTGTCCGGTGTGAGACTATAGCCTAAAACATTTCACTATAGCCCCTCCCGTTTGTAAAATTATTTTATGACTTCATCTCTAAAAAGCTTTGTCTCATAGTGCTGTATGATTGCTTCTTTAGCTTTCAACTCTTCTGTAAGTTGATCTATCTTCTTGTTACCTGCTATCCAGTAACCGGCTATCTCTTCGTGGTCTTTGTAAATCTCACTCAACAACTCTTTAATAGAGTTATACTCCTCTGTATCTTCGCCACATATTCCGGCTACCTTTGATAGTGCTTCTTGTTTGCTTATCATCTGTCGCCCTTAGTTTGCTTCTTTACCCATTCAGTTGCTTTCAACACTACCTCTTGAAGTGCGTCTCCATCAAAATACTTATTTAAATCCGCCCAATCACCGTCTCTATCAAGACCACGATAACCTACAATACACTGAAAATTATAAGTAAGCCCTATATACGAAACACTTACATCATTTATGTAAAAATGGTCGCCATTATTGATGGTTTCATCTTCAGGAAAATTGTCAACCATCCATCTGATACACTTATCAACAAGCTCATAGATGTTTATTGGTTTTTGTATTAATGGAGCATTCTTGTAACGTTCATTAGGTATCCAGTATATGTAATTATTCTCTCTGACAGTGAGATTTACCACTTCAACACCTAAAACCTCACTAAGTACCTCTTTGCTTATCATCTCTTAGCCTCCCAATGCGCTCTTTTATTCCACTCGTTTATTTCCCAGCTCATTGAACTCCATAAAAGTTTTGGATTCTGTTTACCCTCATTATCTGAAAAGCCTACAGATACAGTTGGAGATATTTTGCATTTATTACAACCCATCTTAGCGTGATGCCAAACTCCACCTGTAGAACTTTTATCGTATATCTTCCACTTAAAAAAAGGTTTTTTCCCACAAAATGGACAATATTTCGCTCTTGTTACTTTTCTCCTAAACTTTTTGTAGTATTTAATCTCCTTGCTTGTCATTACTATCCTCTCAACTCTTCTGATATTGCATCCAATGAACCCAAATCACTCAATAAAGAGTTAGCCTGTTCTGCATTCTCTTTGGCATACTGTAAAGCTTTTGAGCGTGCTACTCCTCTATCTATCAAAGCTTTTGTTAGTTCCTGCTCTGGTGTCATCTGGTTAGTATCTACTGCCCCACTTAAAAGCATTGCATTAACATCTTTTGGCTGTTCCAACTGTGGTGCGTCTGCTGTTGCATCTACCTCAACAACTACCGCCTCTTTTTGGAACTTTTGATAATCTGGTATGCTGCCTCTTTCTGCAATATCATCAAGTCCAAGTGCTACTGTTACATCATCATTTGCTATAGGTAAACGTTTAATGTGTCGCTTAATTGCACTCTTAATTGCCATCTGCTCGTACCATTCAAACCATACGCCTGATGGTCTGCTGTGGTCTTTCTGGTTCTGGCTCTTTAATCGGATCTTCTCTATCTCTTGCTTTGTCATAACGTTGTAAAGTATCTCTCCATCTCTGGCTTTGACGATAGTTACAACTTTCTCCAAGTTCTGATATATCCATTCCGGATTACTCTGTCGGCTCTCATAGTTCGGTCTGAATGTAAGCTTCTCTTCCCATCCGTTTATCTCGTAATCAAACTCATCTACTGAATAGACTGCATACGCTTTTAGATGCCATCCAATGCGTTCAAGCATTGTTATATAGCCTCTCCATCCAATCTGTAACTGGCAAACTGTTTCACCCGTTTTTGTTTTGTAAGGTACTAAATAAGCTAATCCAAGCTCTTTACCCGGCATAAGTTTCAACATTCCCGCCGCTATACCTGCTTCAACAATGCTTTTAGTTGAACAGTTTCTTAGATTGTAATCTAGCCCTGCTTGTAATAGTGTTGCTGCAAACTTAGCCCCTCTGGTCTTATCGCCCATCAAAGTATCAAGCATTTTTCTCTTTGGTATGATTAACTGTTTTAACTCATTCTCTCTGGTCATTATGTTACTCATCTCATTTACTCCTATAATTGATTTTAAGACGTTTTAAGCGTTGAGGTATAGTAAGATATACCCCTGACGCTTTTCGTTGATTTTATTGCCTTTTTTGGCTCTCTCTTAGTGTTTTATGCTCCGCTCTCTTGCTTCCAGTACCAAGCAGGTAAACTTATTGGCTCTGCTACCTGTCCAACCCCAGTGTCCAAAAACTTCTTTAATCGCTCCAAGTGGTAAAGATAGTTTTCTCTTCCTGCTTCAATAGCTTCCTGTTCAAGCTGATAGATACGTACTAGGTATGGTGATTGCTTTTCAACTGCTACAATGATAAAAGTTTCAGCCGGATAACCTGCCAATTTAAGAGTGTCAAGGTACCAAGCAGCTTGACGGTGGTATCTGTAATCATAGATAGCTTTCTCAAAGCTGTAAGGATCCACGCTCTTGGTCGTTTTTATGTCGATCACAATTCCCGCTTTTTGCAGGTAATAGTCTGGTCTGCATTTACGCGTAAAACCAAGATCATCTTTAGCAAATATGGAGCGTTCAGCTACTCCATTGCTAAGAATCCCACCTGCTATGGCTCTAATGTTCTCTGCCATTCGCTCTGCTGTCTCCCACTCATCCACTGCTACTACTTGCTTACCTGCATTTTCTTCAAGGAATTTAGCTTTAGCCTCTCTGTATTTTTTAGAGTTCTTGTTTTCCCTGCATCCGTCAAACTCTTCTTTGACAAACTCATTACTAAGAGTTTCTGGCTCCAGTACCATTGCGTGTAAAAGAGTTCCAAAATCAAACTGTTTACCCTCTAGCTTAAAACGCTCTCGGTGTACGTAATGCAGTGGTGATAGTTCTAAAAGCCTAAAATCACTGCTACTGATTCCATCTTTTGCCCGATATTCAGCATTACTCATCTGTTGCATTAACATCCTTTTGTTTGAATCTTTCAGCCGGCTGATTTAAACGTACCTCGATACGCTTAAATCAACTCTTCTAAGTTCTGCTTCACCTCATCAACGCTATGTGCTACAAATGCTATTCCACCTGCTTTTTTAATCTCGTTTATGTGATGCTCTTGCAATGGTGTTACTCTTCCTCCTGGTCTTTTAACTTCGATAGCGATAAATTTGCCATTTAAACAAGCCAAAATGTCTGGTGTTCCTGCTCTATTAGTTGCTACAGTTTTGACGCTATAAGCCCCGATTCTGTTCAAATAGTCGATAATCTTCTTTTGTATCTGCTGTTCACTCATATTTGCCCTTTTTTAACTGCATGAACTTCTTGCAATTATCAACTGTAAGAAAATCTTCACTCTCTATTTTTGCTTTTATGTTTCGCTTATAAGCCTGTAAATTTTCCACTCTAAACTTTGGATCTCTTTTTTCATTTTCGCCTATAAGATAGCTTATAAACTCGTCAAAGTTCTCCATCACATATGCGCGCGCGTATTCTTCATCATATGTTCTATCTATTAATTGTGTGTTCAATTTTGATACACCGGTGTTTAATTTTGATACACCTGAAACGCCTAAATTTTGGGTGTTTAATTTTGATACACCTTGCAATAACTTTTTATTATTTAAAGCGATACTGTAAACGCTTGTTATGTCCATACCAATTTTGGATTTTCTGCGCTGTACCTTTATAAGTTTTTTTTCTTCAATAGATTTCAAAATCTTTACTACTTTAGCTTTACTCATACCGGATTCATCCATCCATTGACTTATACTGATAGCATCGCTTCTTTTTTTAAATAGAATTGTCTTTTTAAGCAATATCATCAAGATAGTAAACTCACTATCGCTAATCTTCTTCTGCTCCAGTAAGTCATATAGTGATTTAACTATCTCAACAAATGTGATATAATTATCCTGCATTAACTAAAATCCTTTTGGATGCCGATTAATAAACATTCTGGCTTTAAAGTCTTTATGTTTAAGTGCTACCGCTTCAAAAACTGCTTCTGACACTCCGCCTCGTGTCATAAGTATATGAACGTTGATAGGTGTCTTTCTATGCATAGATGCCTGTCTTGCGTTCCGCTGCTGAAAACGTGCTGTTGAATAATCCATACTGGCTATTATTAAATGCTCTATATGCGATAACTCCACTCCCTCCGCGTGGCTATGACTGCTTAGAATCAATGCATTTTTAAACTCTTTCTCAAATATTTTACGTTGCCCAATCCACCTGGTCATAATTGCCACGTCTTTGGTATCTCCCCAATGCTCTTTTATATAATTGACATACTCTCTACCGCCTGTATCGTGATATTCATCATCAATCTTTAAACATCCGCACTCTATCTGGTAAAGTCCATTGATTAGCTTTATAGGTGTATCTGCTACAAATCCCGCTAAAACTCTATCACGCTGTAAAGTAGCTAAAAGCTCCATTGTACGTGGTCCAAGCTCTACATAATGCGGTACTATCTTTGGTTGATATTTAAAGCCCGTCTGCTCTCTGGTAATCTGTAGCAGGTATGGTCTCACCTCATCCATAATTCTATCTGTCTTAGCTTCTGAATAATCGTTGATAGCTCTACCCATAATAAAACGCTGTTTTTTGTTTACAAATAGCCTTGCCCAACTGTAGAAGTTTTTATACTTGCTAAATGGATGACTTCCACATAACCATAACGGGTGAAACCATTGACTAGCACTCTCTGCTGCTGGTGTAGCACTTATTAAAATCTTTGGTACATTTAACCAATTATTTCTGATCAGCTTTGCTTTAGCGGGTGTTTTTGGAAAACTGCTTATCGCATAATGAAATTCATCAATGATGATGAGGTCAAAATCTCCGCTTACTTTGTGTAAACTCTCATAATTGATGACTGTATAATCTTTCTTTGCTTCATACTTTTTAAGATCATCTTCCCATCCACTGATAGCAGCTTTTTTAGTGATAACCAAAATCTTTTTACAAGTTAGATGCTCTACTGCATCAATTACCATTAGAGTTTTACCGCTTCGCTCTGGTGCTTGGACGATTGCTAATAAGTGCTGTATTATTAGCTTTTGGATTTGCTTTGAGCCTTGTATTTGTAGTAGGAGTAGTGTTATTGCCATTATGCTACCTCTTACGCTGTTTTTACGTTATTGTTAGTCAAATAGCTAACTATCGCCTGCAATGGGTAGCGTACTGCTCCACGTCCTCCCGGTGTATCTTTCTTTTGATACTCTGGTCCTATACCCTGCTCTTTTAGCCGGTCAAGTGTAGCTACTGAAATGCCTAATACCTTTGCAGCTTGTTTTCTGGTAAGTGCGGCTGTTTTGTAAGTCTCAAAGAGTGTTTTGTATAGGTCTCTTTGTAGTTCGTCCATTTGTAGTTACCTCCATCAAGTTTGTTTTATTAGCTAAAACTTGATGAAAGTATATGATTATGTAGAATTTTAAAAGGGAGTGATTTTGTCCAAATATCTATATTTAGCCTTTTTATAAAAAATAACTTAAAAAGGACAAAAAAATAAAAAAGCAATAGCTTTTTAAAGCTATTTTAAAAACAACCAATTTTCAAGAGATTTTTCTCTTGAAATGAGTTTGATTTTGAAAGCACTTTTAAGAGTTTAATCTAAAATTATAACTTTAGATTAGAGTGCTTTTACAATCAAACTAAGTTGGTTTGATTGACAATTAAAAGGTGATGGCACTATTACAATTCCATCATCAATTTGAAGTAAATTAGCTTTAGTTCTTTAACTTATCACTGTCTAACCATAGCAAAAACACGAGAGGG